>NZ_CAJZDT010000113.1:0-6268 GCF_915066115.1 uncultured Streptococcus sp.
ATTTGAAGATCAATGGATCGGCACAGTATTAACCCCATGGATGATGAGCGTGGTGATTCTGCCAGGCCCTCAACAACAATGGGAGCCACGTGAATTAGGTGATAAACTCACTGTACAACTACCGTACAAAGCACTCACTTTCACCGTTAGTAGTGTTGAAAATGTACCGCAATATTTAAGTTGCTCCTTACATTCACCACTCGACCCGAATCTGACTAACGAACAAGCGGTTCAACTTACACAAGATTGTTTGCGTATGGTTTTATCCATACCAACCGCACAGCCGACATTTAATTCTGATCGCCGCAATCTATTTAAGGCGATGATCAAATAAATGTAAGCTACAAATAGTTAATAAAAATGGGCAAAGTAAACTAACTTACTTTGCCCATTTTGCTTTTCATCCCACACAAAGTGCGGTCAATTTTTGCTTTAATTCTGCATCACTTGGTTTTGGGTATTTTTTATCATCAATTAATGGCTCATCGGCTTTTTTGATGTCGATATGGCAATAGCCATTTGGATTTTTCTTGAGATAGTCTTGGTGGTAATCCTCAGCCACCACGAAATTCTTCAAGTTATCCTTTTCAACTGCTAGAGGTTGGTCGTATTTCTTAGCCACCTCATCAAAGACTTGGTTAATCACCTCTAAATCTTTGCCATCTGTATAATAAACACCAGTACGGTACTGGGTTCCCACATCATTTCCTTGTTTATTTTTGCTGGTTGGATTGATAATGCGGAAATAATGAAGCAGGATTTCCTTGAGGGAAATTTGATTGGCATCATAAGTAACATGGACAGTCTCCGCATGACCTGTTTGGTTAATCAATTCGTACTTGGTTGTTTCCCCTCTACCATTTGCATAGCCTGATACGGCATCTGTCACACCGGGAACGCGTGAGAAATATTCCTCAACTCCCCAGAAACAACCTCCAGCCAGATAAATTTCGTGCAAGTCTGCATCTTTACTCACTTCTGTTTTTTTCACTGTTTTTCCTCCTTGGCTAACTGATGCTCTCTCAATTTGCGAGCTATCTGTCTGCCCTGCATTTCGCATCAATAGAAAATAGAAACCGCTTATGGCTAAGAAAAAAAAACCCGCCCAGACCAACAACTTTACTTTATCATTCATGACCTTTCTCTACCCCATTTCTTTCAATTCTTTTAAAATCATATCCTTATCCATAAAACCTGGTTGCGTTTTGACTAGCTTACCTTCCCTGTCTATAAAGGCTTGAGTTGGGTAAGAACGGACACCATAACTTTCCAAAAGTTTGCCTGATGGGTCAATTAGAACTGGGAAATTTTTATAATCCAAGCCCTTGTACCAGTTCTTAAAGTCTGCTTCAGCTTGTTCCCCCTTGTGTCCAGGAGACACCACTGTCAAGACCACATAGTCATCACCAGCATCCTTAGCAATTTCATCTGTATCTGGAAGACTGGCTAGACAGATGGAACACCAAGACGCCCAGAATTTGAGATAGACTTTCTTGCCCTTGTAATCAGATAAACGGTAAGTCTTGCCATCAACTCCCGTCAGTTCAAAATCAGCAACCGCCTGACCTTTAGTCGCAGTTTGCGAACTAACTTGTTCTGTTTTTGTTTGCTCCTTCATAGTAGATTCGTCTGACATATTTTTAGCCGAACAGGCTGCCAAGCAACAGATTGAGCCTACTCCAAGGAGACATGTTTGCCATTTTTTCATTTCTTTTTCCTCCCTATTCAAATAATGTAGTCAAAATGGAAGCATTTCCCAAAAGCACCAAGATTCCCATCACGATAATGAGGAAACCACCCACTTTTTTGAGGGTCCTTAGATAGGGATGAAGTTTTCGGAAATGTTTCAAAACATAGCTGGAGGCTAGAGCTAGAACCAAAAATGGTAGCGCTAGACCCAGCGTATAGATTAACATGAGACCAGCTCCCTGCCAAGCACCTGAACCACCTGAAGCTGCTAAAGCCAAAACAGAGCCAAGAACCGGCCCCACACAAGGCGTCCAAGCAAAACTAAAGGTCAACCCCAGTAAAAATGCCTGACTATAGCCCTTACCCTTTTGCCCCTGTCTCTGTAATTGTATCCTTCTTTCCTTGTAGAGTCCCTGAAAATGTAAGACTTCCATCTGGTGCAAGCCTAAGAGAATGATAACCGCACCCGTCACATACTGAAACCAAGAGGCATACAAAAGGTCTCCTAAAAAACCAGCACCATATCCCAGTAAGATAAAGATAAAAGAAATCCCCGCTATAAAGGCCAGAGTTCGCAATAAACTAACAAGTGAGATTGAAATTTTTCCGCTAGAAGACTGAGCACCATCTTTGTCATCCAACAAGACCCCTGCATAGACTGGCAACAAGGGTAAAATACAAGGAGAAAAAAAGGAAAGAATTCCAGCAAGAAAAACACTGATAAAAAAGATTATATTATCCATTGCCTTCCTCCATTCTTTGATTTGATAGGACTATTATAGCCCTAAAATTCCAGAAAAAACAGGGGCAATGATAGGAAAAAATAGGAATTTAATCAGGTTATGTAAAAAATGTTGCAAAAAAAGCCAGACAAAGTCTGACTTTGGTGGAAACTGAAAAGAACATTCACTAGTCTTCCCTACTTATCTGATAATAAATAAGGTCCGCAAGATAGCCTTTTCTCTCTACACCATTGCTAATAGTCTTTAGATAGGACATTCCAGCCTTCTCCATGACACGACCTGAAGCTGGATTGAGACTGGCATAACGTGCCTTGACTTCTTGAAAGTCTGCTTGAGTAAAACAAAAGTCCAAGACAGCTTTCAAGGCCTCTGTCATCATACCATGACCCCAGTAAGCCTTGCCTAACACATAGCCAATTTCACAAGAAAAATCGTTCTCATCTATTGCAACGATGCTGATATCTCCTATCACCTGCTCCGGGTTTTCTTTGAGACAAATGGCCCATTTGTAATAGTTGGGATTTGTATAGGAGGCAACCCAATTACGAATCGAGTTTCGAGTCACCTCGACATCAGGATGAGGATCCCAAGTGACGTAGGTTAGATTCTCAGCAGACGAAGCCCAATTTTGAAACATGGCCTCTGCATCGCTCTCCACAAATCTTCTTAAAATCAAACGTTCTGTCTGTAATATTTGCGTACCGATTGCTTTCATGATACTACCTCACTTTCTGATAGATGATTCTCTGTCCAATCTCCATTGAAACTTGTTTTGCTTTTGAATTTCAAGGCTCAAGCTAAAAAGGTCCACTGGACCTTCCTCGCTTACTTGTTTCCATGATCGGGGTAAAAAGACTAAACTCAGTAACAGCTAGAAAACGAGTTTTTCATCTAATCCCTTGACGCAGTCGCTGTCTGGTTTGAAATGCGCTCTAGCAAGCTTTTTCAAACCTAGTCATCGTTGCGGGGGTGAGACGACGAAATCGAACTCTGTGAGTTACCGTTTTCTGTCTCACTCCCAAAAGTCATCGAATACGGTGATTGGTAGGTGGCGTTTGTGTTGGCCTTTGTGCCACCAGTTTTCGATAGTCGCTTGAGATTCTGGGCTGATTGTTTTGCCTTCTAGGTAGTCGTCAATCTCTGCATAGGTGACTCCGAGGGCTATCTCGTCAGCCAAACCAGGTTTGTCTTCTTCTAGGTCTGCTGTTGGGATTTTTTCATAAAGGGCTGGGTCTGCACCAAGTTCCTGCAAGAGTTGTTTCCCTTGACGTTTATTGAGGCGGTAAAGAGGGAGAATATCCGCACCACCGTCACCAAACTTGGTAAAAAAGCCTGTGATATTTTCCGCGGCGTGGTCTGTTCCAATGACCGCTCCGCTATGGGCACCTGCCAGGGCATATTGAGCAATCATACGGCAACGAGCCTTGATATTGCCCTTGTTGAAGTCTGAAACAGGACTACCTGTCGCTTCAACTGCAGCTGTCATGGCATCAGCTGATTCCTTGATATTCACAACCAAGCTGACATCTGGCTGGATGAAGGCTAGAGCTTTTTGAGCGTCTGCTTCATCAGCTTGCACTCCATAAGGCAGGCGTACAGCGATAAATTTGTAGCTATCATCTCCTGTCTCTGCTCGCAGTTCTTCCATGGCCAGTTGAGCCAATCGTCCTGCTAATGTTGAGTCTTGTCCCCCAGAAATCCCTAATACAAAGGTCTTTAGGAAGGGGTGTTTTTTCAAGTATCTTTTTAAGAAATCAATGGAACGACGAATTTCTTCCTGGGCATCAATCACTGGTTTGACACCCAGCTCTTGGATAATCGTTTCTTGCAAACTCATTCTTCTTCTCCTTCACCGAGGGCTTCCTTACGCATTTTGTCAATCAAGTCCATCTTGTCTTGCCATACATCACGCGCCAAATCCACTGGATAATGCTGAGGATTGAGCACGCGCTTGTATTCATCCCAAAGCTTGTCAAATTCCTTACGAGCATAATCCTGAATCTCAGTCAAGCTAGGCAGATTGTAAATCAATTTTCCGTCTTTGAAGATATCCACTAAGAGAGGAACAGCGTCAAAATTACGAACCGTCTTCTTGATGTAAGTATAGGTCGGATGGAACATCTTGATTTCTGTCATGCTGGCAACATCTACGCCATCATAAGTGATATAGTCTCCTTCTGACTTGCCTTTTTCACGACTGGTAATGCGCCACACCTGCTTCTTACCTGGTGTAGACACTTTTTCAGCATTATTTGACAGCTTAATTGTATTGCGCATGTTCCCATTTTCATCTTCGATCGCAACAATCTTATAAACTGCCCCAAGAGCTGGCTGGTCATAGGCTGTAATCAGCTTAGTTCCCACGCCCCAGACATCAATCTTGGCCTTTTGCATCTTGAGGTTGAGGATGGTATTTTCGTCCAAATCATTTGAAGCATAAATCTTAGCCTCTGTAAATCCAGCATCGTCCAATTGCTGACGGACTTTCTTAGAAATGTAGGCAATATCCCCAGAGTCAATCCGAACACCCATAAAGTTAATCTGGTTACCCAGCTCACGCGCCACCTGAATGGCAGCGGGTACCCCAATGCGAAGGGTGTCATAGGTGTCCACAAGAAAGACACAGTTTTTGTGGGTCGCAGCGTAAGCCCTGAAAGCCTCATAGTCATTGCCATAAACCTGTACCAAGGCGTGGGCATGGGTCCCCAAGACAGGAATGTCAAAGAGTTTACCAGCACGCACGTTGCTAGTTCCATTGGCACCACCAATCACCGCTGCTCGTGTTCCCCAGATAGCCGCATCCATTTCTTGCGCCCGACGTGTTCCAAACTCCATCAAAGGTTCATCTTCGATAACCGAACGAATACGAGCTGCCTTAGTAGCCACTAATGTCTGGTAGTTGACGATGTTCAAAAGGGCCGTTTCGACCAATTGACATTGGGCTAGAGGGCCTTCCACCTGTACAATCGGTTCATTAGCAAAGACCAAGTCCCCTTCTTGGGCAGAACGAACGGTCAACTCCAACTTGAAATTGCGGAGATAGTCCAAGAATGCCCCATGATAGCCTAGCGACTCCAAATAGGCAATATCACTATCTGAAAAACGCAGGTCTTCAAGATAACTCACAATCCTTTCCAAACCAGCAAAAACCGCATAGCCGTTCTTAAAAGGCTGTTGGCGGAAATACACCTCAAAGACCGCCTTCTTGTTGTGAATCCCTTGGTCAAAGTAAACCTGCATCATATTAATCTGGTACAAGTCCGTGTGCAATGTCAAACTATCATCTGGATACATACTTTTCCTACTTCCTTAGCTAGAAACACATGAAAATTTTCAAAAACTTTCATGTATTCCAATAAATTAATACTATTATATCACATTTTAGGTGGATTGAGAAAAGAGTAACAAGCTATTCTCCACTCTCCAGTTCATCCATGTCTTTTTCAAACTTTTTCTGAGCCCATTCACCATAACTTTTAAGACCAAGATTGCCGATAAAAACCCAAGGAAGGTAAATAACATAAGTAATGACCCAAACAGACAGGTATTTAACGTTCAAAGGATTGTGCTGATAAATTTCTATATTGAATTGATAATTCCGCAACATCAAAAGAGCTGTAATCGCCAAGGTTAGGAAAAAACAACCCAAAATCGTAAAATGAAAACGACTATAGTAGGTCACTCCCAGATAACGGGCACGATTGAAAAAGAAGAAAATCCCTACTATCAGAGTATAGACTAGAAAATTCGGATTAAAAAGAGATGGAGCCAATACAGCCACCAAATAGCTTAGAAGTACAAGCCCAATAAAGAGTGAAAAAGACTCTGCCCCAGCT
>NZ_CAJZDT010000114.1:0-6202 GCF_915066115.1 uncultured Streptococcus sp.
TTGTCTGCGTGTCAGAGCGTGGAGTTTCTTCTTTAGGGTGATTTCTCCATTCTTGTTTATCGGTCTCTCTGGAGGAATTGGCTATCTCCAAGGCTCTTCTATGGCTCAGAGTGGCAAGATAGCAGTAGTCAGCACTGTTCCAGCTGTGACAGACAGTCTTAAATCTACCAATGGTCTCAATTTTGATTATCAGGATGAAGCAAGTGCTCAAGCTGCTATCAAGGATGAAAAATTAAAAGGCTATCTGACCATTGAGCAAGAGGATAGTGTCTTGAAGGCAGTTTATCACGGTGAAACTTCCCTTGAGATTGCTATTAAGCTAGGAGTAACGAGCAAGTTAAATGAGCTTCAAGATCAACTCAATCGTTCGGCAGCCAATTTGTCACAAGAACAGGAAAAACGCTTGGAACAAACAGTTAACTTTACGGAGAAAATTGATGAATCCAAGGAAAATAAAAAAATGATTCAAACCTTTGCGGCCGCAGGACTTGGTTTCTTCCTTTATATGATTTTGATTACCTATGCTAGTGTCACTGCTCAGGAAGTGGCTAGCGAGAAAGGAACCAAAATTATGGAGGTGGTCTTCTCTAGTATCCGAGCTAGTCATTATTTCTACGCTCGCATGCTGGCTCTGCTTCTTGTGATTTTGACCCATATTGGCATTTACGTCGTGGGTGGACTTGCTGCCATTCTTCTCTTTAAAGACCTACCAATCTTGGCACAATCTGGTATTTTAAACCATATAGGAGAGGCTTTCTCGCTCAACACCTTATTGTTTGTCTTGGTTAGCCTCTTTATGTACGTTGTTTTAGCAGCCTTCCTAGGTTCTATGGTTTCTCGTCCTGAGGACTCAGGAAAAGCCTTGTCGCCTTTGATGATTTTGATTATAGGTGGTTTTTTTGGAGTGACAGCTCTAGGTGCAGCTGGTGACAATCTCATCTTGAAGATTGGTTCATATATTCCCTTTATTTCGACTTTCTTCATGCCGTTTAGAGCTATTAATGGCTATGCAAATGGGTTAGAAGCTTGGATTTCGCTTGCGATTACGATTGCTTTTGCAGTAACGGCAACAGTCTTTATCGGACGTATGTATGCTAGTCTCGTTCTGCAAACAGATGATTTAGGTCCTTGGAAAACCTTTAAACGTGCCTTATCTTATAAATAGAAGAGCCTCGCGAAAGCGAGGTTTTTTAGAGATAAAAAGAGTGGAATTTAGAAAAATATTTTTCATATCTATTGACTTTTAGGGGTGAAATTTGGTATTATAGTAGGCGGTATTGTTTACCCCATTTGTAAGGCCCCGGAACCTTCCAAATACTTTTCGATGGGAAGGAACACCCATCACCGTAAACAAAAATCGAACTATATATAGGAGAAATCATGAACAAAACAACATTTATGGCTAAACCAGGCCAAGTTGAACGTAAATGGTACGTAGTTGACGCAACTGATGTACCACTTGGACGTCTTTCTGCAGTAGTTGCTAGCGTACTTCGCGGAAAAAACAAACCAACATTTACACCACACACTGATACAGGTGACTTTGTGATTGTTATCAATGCTGAAAAAGTTAAATTAACTGGTAAAAAAGCAACTGATAAAATCTACTACACTCACTCAAACCACCCAGGTGGATTGAAACAAATCTCTGCAGGTGAACTTCGTTCTAAAAATGCAGTACGTTTGATCGAGAAATCAGTTAAAGGTATGCTTCCACACAATACTCTTGGACGCGCTCAAGGTATGAAGTTGAAAGTATTTGTTGGAGCTGAGCACACTCACGCTGCACAACAACCAGAAGTTCTTGATATTTCAGGACTTATCTAAGGAAAGGAACAATAAAGTATGTCACAAGCACAATATGCAGGTACTGGACGTCGTAAAAACGCTGTTGCACGCGTTCGCCTTGTTCCAGGAACTGGTAAAATCACTGTTAACAAAAAAGATGTTGAAGAGTACATCCCACACGCTGACCTTCGTCTTGTAATCAACCAACCATTCGCAGTTACTTCAACTGCAGGTTCATACGACGTTTTCGTTAACGTTGTAGGTGGTGGATACGCTGGTCAATCAGGAGCTATCCGTCACGGTATCGCTCGTGCCCTTCTTCAAGTAGATCCAGACTTCCGTGATTCATTGAAACGCGCAGGACTTCTTACACGTGACTCACGTAAAGTTGAACGTAAGAAACCAGGTCTTAAGAAAGCTCGTAAAGCATCACAATTCTCAAAACGTTAATCAATACGATTATATCAACGTTTCAAAGCACTTTGCAAAGATTTTGCAAAGTGCTTTTTTGTCGATTTTTGAGCTAGAATAGCTTTGTGATAACCTTCTGATAACCTCTTCTAAATTTTAAAAATCATGATTCTATTTTGCTTTATTGAGATAATTTGCAAATTTGTCAATAGAGTTTTTCTCACCAGTTTTTGTGGTGTGAGTGTAGACATCTAATGTCATCTGACTGCTTGCATGACCGAGACGTTTTGATGTATTAGAAGGATCGATTCCAATTTCAGACATAAGTGTTGCATGTGTATGTCTAAACCCATGTGGGCTAATTGGTTTTAATTTATGCTTTTTAATGATTCGATTTAGTACATTATTAATGTAATCAGCATGCAAAGGTTCAATTTTGTCATTGCTTGATATGTAAGAGAACATATATTCGTTACTGATATTTAGTTTTGTAAGAGGCAACTGAGATTGTTCTTTCAGATAGAAATTTCTCCATTGCTTAATAATATCGATTGTCTCATCATCAAGATAGATTGTGCGAACTGAAGATTCATTCTTTGTACTCTTTTCAATTGCTTTACCGTCAATTCTTCCTAGACTTTTGTCTATGTTCAATAGATTGCTATCAAAGTCAATATCAGCCCATTTTAAAGCGTATAACTCCCCTTTTCGTAGTCCACTAAATGCAAGAAGTCTAAATAAAGCAAAATGTTTAAATGGCTCAGTTTCTTTCACTATATCAAGGAAATGATGCAATTCCTCCAGTGACCAAAAATTATCTGATCTTGTCTTTTTGATTTTGGGCATGATAACATTCTTCATTGGATTTCGATCAATGTAGTTCATATTGATTGCAAAATCAAAAATTTTTGAGGTATAGGATTTTATCTGTTTGATATTTTTGAAAGTCTGAGATTTTTGTGTAATAAAGTTTTGACAGTCTAAAGGACTGATTTGGTCAATAAATTTATGGCCAAATATTGGTAGAATATGTATTCGATAGATATTCTTAGTTTGGGAAGAAGTTGTTTCTTCAACGGTCCCAACATAGGCCTTAAACCATTCTTGATAAAGTTCTTTATAAGTGACTTTTGGGTTAGGTTTGTCGGTATTTACTGTTGGGGCAACGACACCAGCTTCTAAACGAGCTTCGTACAATTTTGCCTCTTTTTTGGTTTTGAACCCTCTCTTTAAGTGCCTTTTTTTCTTTCCGTAAGCATCTAAGCCAATGTAAAAGCTGACATAGTATAGGATTCCTTTTTTTGTTTTGTATTTGTGTATAGACATTTTTTCTCCGTATCTAAGTTCTCGGAGCTTATGTAATTGAGAAATGAGTGTCTATCTATTTTTTCTATCTTCTTGGCGGATAGCGTATTCGTCTGTTTTAATCCAGCTCTGCCAAACTTTAGAATCTTTGTTTTGGTGATTCATATAGTCTATAAACTCAGATATAAAACGTTTGTTTTTCTCAGCTAGGTATTCTGAGAATATATGACGAAATTCATCTGAAAAACTATCATCAAGTGGTAGTGTTAATGCCCTTTCGCCAAATTCGATACTTTTCTTTAACTTCTCCATATCGCTTTTAAAAGGTGTCACAGAACCAATTTTAGATGTTTTGAAACTATCTGTAACAATTTTAAGATTTGATGGAGCGTGTGGGTTGCTATCAAGTCCCATAATGTAAGCGACGGAAACATTAAAGTATTTTGCTAATTTTTCAGCATTATCTTTTTTAGGTTTGCGGATTCCTTGATTGTATCCAGAAAGTGTAGGATAGGCTATATTTGTAGCTTCGCTAATTTCTGTCAATTTTTTTCCGCTATTTTCTATCAGTTTAGTAATATGATTGGTCATAAGAACCTCCTTTTTATCATTATAACACATTTTATTCTTTTTGAATAAAAAAGCTTGACAAAAATTCAAAAAGGATATATAATTCAAAATGAATAACAAATTAAATGGTTTCGGAGCTTATTTAATTTAGAAATGAGGTGTTAATTTATGTCGGAAACTACTTTAGTTGTCCAGCTTCCTAAAGATTTAGAGAAGCAATTACGTGCTCATTATGATGAGATGATTTCAAATGCTGTAGCAAGAGTATTTGAAGATAAAGAACTTTATAAACCTATGGTTCGTATGTCAGGTTTGTCTAGGTGGTTAGATGTATCTACGACAACAATCCAAAAATGGACAAAAGAAGGAATGCCAACCATGGTAATTGATGGAGTGACTTTATACGACAAAAGAGCAGTAACACGATGGTTGAAGCAATATGAAAGATAGGTGTTCGTATGAATGGTGTTCAGTGGATCAAGATAACAACAGATATATTTGATGATGAAAAAATTCAATTAATAGAATCAATGCCAGAAGGAGATACGCTTATTGTAATATGGTTCAAAATTCTGGTACTTGCAGGAAAGCAAAATAATAGTGGCATACTGAGTTTAGGAAATAAGGTATATTACACAGAAGAAATGCTTTCAACAGTGTTTAGACGAAAAGCTACATCGATAAAATTAGCTCTCAGCATGTTTGAAGAATTTGGCATGATAGAAATCATAGATGGCGCTATTACCATTCCAAAATGGGAGAAACATCAGAATATAGATGGACTAGAAAAGATTAGAAAACAAACTAGGGAACGTGTTGCTCGTCATAGACAAAAACAAAAAGCACTAATTACAGGCGAGCCACAACTCGTTTTAGACTGTAACGTTACAGTAACGGATGAAAATGATAATGTAACGCAAGAGATTAAGAACAAGAGTAAGAATAAGAAAGAGATTGAGAATATACTGGATAATAGTTCTAGAAAGCCTGAAACTTATATTCCACCCAAATATTATTCTTTGTTAGAATCCATTTCTTATAAGTACAATGATAGATTTTTGTATCCTAACAATTACACTTTAACACATGCTCAGAAGATGAAGATAGGCGAGTATTTGGCTAGTGGGTATGTAACTAGTGATGAAGTCATTAGCATGATTGAACGGATTCCTGAGGATGCGACGTCTCCTTTGGCGTATTTATTTAAGTCTATGGAGAATTTAAAGCAGGAACGTATGCTGGAGTGCAAAGCTATTGCCCATGAAAATGCCCGAAAGAAGTATATGATAAATGAGTAGATATAGGACTGTTCTAAAGAAATGTTACATCACTGAGGAGCAAAATGAAATAGTGAATAACTTGATTGAAATGACAAATCATCTAAGTTTTTCCTCTTATGCCAGAAAAATGTTATTTAAGAGCTCGCCTATTTATCTTCAATTTGATTTTGAATCTTATCATGACTTTATATTTCAAGTTAGAAGAATTATCAATAACTTACGTCAGTTAGAAAGAATAGCAGAACAAAGTGAGGATTTGGATAATGTAAGGATATTTCACTACTGCGTTGAGCTGATGATAGAATATGAAAAGAAGACAAGTAAACAAGTGAAAGAACTTGTAAAACGACTAAATAAGAAAACGAGGTGATAGGACCATGAGAATAAAATCTGTGTTGAAACAGGTGTTTTTGACGGAAGAAGAAAATAAAAAATTAAATGATTGTATGAGGAAGGAAAATATTCGTAATTTTTCTGAGTTTGCTAGACAAAAATTAATACGAACAGATTTGAACATCCAAAAAGTCTCTTTTGAAGGTTTAGTTCCTTTAACAGAAGAGTTGGAACAAGTCGGAAAGAATATCAATTCTATAGCCCGTCTTGCAACTGTAGTTGGGAGAATAAGCTATGAAAACAAAATGGATATGTCTATTTTGATGCAAAAAATAGTTGATGTGATGGAGGAAAAAGATGTTTATTTTCAAAAGTAATATGGATAAGGATTTTGATCAGATATGTGAATACATATTGAAATTAAAGCGAGCAGAATTATTTCTTCATGGAATTAAACAACAAGATAAAACGAAGGCTCGTTTGTATCATGCGATGCTGGAATACTATGATGCTAA
>NZ_CAJZDT010000115.1:0-6197 GCF_915066115.1 uncultured Streptococcus sp.
TTGTTAATTAGTATAGTATTTATTCTTTTATTAACTATATATCAAAAAATATATAAAACAATCGATATAACATTAACAAAACAGTCAGGTAATTCCTATATAATTGGTATATATTTTACAATATTAGAGTTAATATTTATCAATTTATTTTTCGTTTTAGAATATGACTGGAAATACTTTCTACCGTTATACGCTTGTAGCATTATAAGTAATCAGTGTTTTAACCAGTATAAAAAATAAAAAGGTAGTAAACTCTCTAAGTTAGAAAGTTTACTACTTTTTTATTTATCTTGCTTCTTCGTAATCCAAGACTTCTGCAACTTTACTAGCAATATACTTCGCTAATTTTTCATGATTTTTTTCATAGAAATCAATTAAACCTAGAGCTGTTTCAAATGAAATATTTTTTACTTTTGCACGACCCTGCGCTAGAGCAATGATAGACATTTCACGCGCATTCGTTTCTTTAGAGATACGGTAGCCTGTGATTTTCTTATCACGAACCCAGCCAACAACTGATTCTACTTTTTCAAAGTTTGACTTAGCCATGTCCTTCTCCTATTTTCTTCTTTACGATATTTAATTGTATACGTTTTTATGACTTTTGTCAATAAAAAAACATATATTCAATAAAATTAATGATTTATTTTTCTATTACTATCTTATTAAAGCCGATAATATATAGGTTTTCCCTTGCTATAAACCATTAGTAAATACCTTTAAAATAATTGTATTATTAACTCTTTTATTTGTAAAAATATTCATGCTTTACAAATACCAATTCTTGATAGATTAGACAGGTTTTATCTTCAACTTTATTCTATTTACCTAACTTTAAAATGATATTTCTAATAGTAGAAGACTTTCTCTCCACACTATTACTAACTATTATTTCTCTTCTCCTTCTTTGATTTTCTTCCTGTCTGCATAAGTACTTTTCACTTGTTCAACTGGTACTATTTATTTACTTTATCAAGATTCCTTTTTGTTTCTTTAAACCAATAAAAAGATTAGTAATTAAGAAACAATAGTATCCTATCTTCCAACATTTTCCATTGTTTTTATCTTCTTAGTATCTTATCACTCTTCTCAGTCAACTCAGTATAAGGTTTCTCATTAGTATTGATTATTTTTTCTAATTCCTATTATATTTAACCAAATTTCAGATTAGACATATATAAAATAGCGGATTCTAAAAATACTCCTTATATATAACAAGTAATTTTACTCCCTTACTATAAACTGAATCAAAAAATAATAGGTACTATAATGACTTGTGATAGAAATAGCGTAATCGATTTCCTAAGTCCATAGGAATCGCCCCCTTTCTTCACCCTCATTATAGCACCTATACATCAGTTGTGCAAATAATATGATATTTTTTTATTAGTCCTTAGACAAGCATATTATAGAGTGTTTCATTACCATTTAAGTTAATATAAGATGGATCAAAGCCTTCCATTCGACGAATCAAGCCTGCATAATCATGCTTATCTGCCAAGGCAATCCCGATCAATACGGGCCCTGTCCCCTTACTAGCTCGTTTGATATACTCAAAACGTGTGATATCATCATTTGGCCCCAAAATATCATTTACAAACTCACGCAAAGCCCCCGGACGCTGTGGAAAATTAACCACAAAGTAATGCTTGATCCCATCATAAATCAAGGCACGCTCTTCCATTTCCGGCATACGGTTGATATCATTATTTCCTCCAGAAATGATACAACAAATAGTTTTCCCCTTGATATATTCAGCCAAAACCTCTAAAGAAGCGATACTAGCCGCTCCAGCTGGTTCTGCAACAATCCCTTGCTTAGAGTAGAGGTCAATCAAGGTTTCAGAAATCAATCCCTCATCGACACCTACTAAGGTTTGAACATGTTGACGAGTTGCTTCATAGGTCAATTGACCTACCTTTTGTACAGCAATCCCATCCGCAAATTTGTCAATTTCTTTGAGTTTGACAGGTCCACCAGCTTCAAAGGCCGCCTTCATGGAACGCGCTCCATTAGCCTCTACCCCAATGACTTCAATCTCTGGACTTGTTTCCTTGATATAGGTAGAAACCCCAGCAATGAGACCACCACCTCCAACAGGAACTAAGACAGCATCAAAATCAATCGACTCTTTTCGAGCTTCTTCTAAAATCTCATAAGCGACGGTTCCTTGACCTGCTTGAACATGGGCATCATCAAAGGGATCAATAAAGGTACGATTTTCTGAGACTGTAAATTCTTGAGCTGCCTTAGCAGAAGCATCAAAGGTATCCCCAACTAGTTTAATGGTTACAAAATCCCCACCAAAAAAGCGAACTTGACCAATCTTTTGTTGCGGAGTAGTAATTGGCATAAAAATAGTAGCAGGAATTTTCATCTCATTACAAGTATAGGCAACTCCCTGCGCATGATTTCCCGCAGAAGCGCAGACTACCCCACGCTCACGTTCTTCCTTGCTGAGCTGGGAAATGGCATAATAGGCACCGCGAATTTTAAAAGAACGAACACGTTGGGCATTTTCCTTTTTCAAATAAATCTTAGCACCATACTTCTCCGATAAATAATGGTCATAATCAAGCGGTGTATTCACAACCACACCATTCAAGACCTTATGAGCCTTGATGATATCTTTTGAACTTAACATCTTTTTCTCCTAGACTATTTCATACTTATCTCAATCCATCCTCTTAAAAGAGAGATGAATTGATTATAAAAGCGAGTTAGTCCCCCAACTCGCCTTCACCTTAATTTCTATCAATTAATTATAGATTTTGAATGCATCGTCGTCGTTTTTACCAACGAATGGCATTGCTTTACGCAATTCTGCTCCAACTTTTTCAATTTCAAGGTTAGCTGCTTGCTCACGGTAAGCAGTCAATTTTGGACGTCCAGCTTTATAGTCATTTACAAAGTCATTTGCAAATTTACCATTTTGGATATCAGCCAAGACAGCTTTCATGTTTTCTTTAACTTGCTCAGTGATTACACGTGGACCAGATACATAGTCACCGTACTCAGCAGTATTTGAAATAGATTGACGCATTTTCTTGAATCCACCTTCGTAGATCAAGTCAACGATCAATTTCATTTCGTGAAGAACTTCAAAGTAAGCCAATTCTGGAGCGTAACCTGCTTCTGTCAAGACTTCGAAACCTGCTTCGATAAGGGCAGTCAAACCACCACAAAGTACAGCTTGTTCACCAAACAAATCTTCTTCAGTTTCTTCTTTGTATGTTGTTTCAAGAAGACCTACACGAGCTGCTCCAACACCTTTACACCAGTCCATAGCAATGTTTTTCGCATTTCCTGTTGCATCTTGATATACTGCGTAAAGAGCTGGAACACCAAATCCTTCTTCATAAGTACGGCGTACCAAGTGTCCTGGTCCTTTAGGAGCACACATGAAGACATCTACGTCTGCAGGAACTTTGATAAATTCAAAGTGAATGTTGAAACCATGGGCAAATCCAACTGCGTTTCCAGCTTCCAAGTTTGGAGCGATTTCTGCTTCGTACAATTCTTGTTGGATTTCGTCTGGTGCCAAAATCATGATAACGTCAGCTAATTTAGTTGCTTCTGCTACTGTGTAAGTGTCAAATCCATCTTCTTTTGCTTTGTCAAAAGATTTACCTGGACGTACACCGATGATGACATCGCGACCTGAATCACGCAAGTTTTGAGCATGCGCATGTCCTTGTGAACCATAACCGATAACGGCAATTTTTTTACCGTCAAGTGCTGCTACTTTAACATCTTTTTCATATTCCATTTGAACTGCCATAGTTTTTTCTCTCTTTTCTATTATTTATTGCCTTTTAAGCTGGTTTAACAAATTTAAGTTGGATTTTTAGTCGCGGGTAAATCCAGTTGCACCCGTTCGAGCAATATTGCGAATACCGTATGGTCGAATGACTCGCAATAGAGCTTCACTCTTTTCAGCATTCCCTGTCATCTGAATGGTAATCGAGCTTGGTGCTACGTCTACCACTGTTGCACGGAAAGGTTGAATAATGGCTAGAATCTCAGCACGCTTCTCTGCTGGCGCTGACATCTTAACCAAAATCACCTCGCGCTCCAAGTGTGGTTTATCCGTAATATCACGAATGCGAATCACATCAATTTGACGATTGAGTTGCTTGATGATTTGCTCCACTTCATCATGTGAAGCCACATCAATAATAATGGTGATACGCGATACATTCGGATCTTCTGTTGCTCCAACAGAAATGCTTTCGATATTAACCTGACGGCGAGACAGGACACCGGTAAAGCGATTGAGGACTCCTGAACGATTTTGTAGTTTTGCTGTTAACATTCTACGCATGGAACTTCACCCCCAACATCTCATGATTACTCTTACCAGCTGGCACCATTGGCAACACCTGCTCCTTACGAGAAATATCTACCTCGATTAGCATAGGAACATCCTCAGTGATGACTTCAAGATCTCGAGCTAAGGTCTCAGGATTATCAAACTTATAGTTTTTAATGCCATAAGCCTGTGCCATCAATTGGAAATCAGGAAGGGTATCAAAGACTGACTCTGATGTTCTACCTTCATAGAAGGATTCCTGCCACTGGCGAACCATTCCAAGTGAGTGGTTGTTCAGCATAACCACCTTGATTGGCACCTTGTAAATGTTCAAAATAGCCAATTCTTGGTTGGTCATTTGGAAACCACCATCCCCAACGAACAAGACTACTTCCTTATCTGGGTTAGCAATTTTAGCACCGATTGCTGCTGGAATTCCGAATCCCATGGTTCCCAAACCACCTGAAGTCACTAACTGACGTTCATTTTGGTAAGGATAATACTGAGCTGTCCACATTTGGTGTTGACCAACGTCTGTTACCACAATGGCATCACCATTCGTCAACTCACCGATGCGTTCAATAACAGCTTGCGGCTGAACCACACGCTCTTTCTTGTCATAAGAACGAACACGGTTCTTGTCTTTAGTGACTTTTTCAATCCATTTTTCAGTATTGTTATGAACTATCGGTTCTGCCAGCAACATTTGTAAAGCTTTCTTAGCATCTCCAACTACAGGAATATCTGCACTGATAATCTTGCCAATCTCGGCTGGGTCAATATCAATGTGAGCAACCTTAGCATTCTTAGCAAAGGTCTTAGGATTCCCCGTCAAGCGGTCATCGAAACGACAACCAATGCTAATCATAAAATCAGCTTCTGTCATGGCAATATTAGCTGCGAATGACCCGTGCATACCTCCCATTCCAAGGAAGAGTGGATGACTCGTTGCAATCGTTCCTTGCCCCAAAAGACTGGTGACCACTGGAATCTGATAGCGTTCTGCAAATTCGTTTAATTCTGCCGCAGCCTCAGCATAACTAATCCCACCTCCAGCTAGCAAGACTGGCTTTTTAGCCTTGGATAATTGCTTCAAGATTTTCTTGATTTGCATATCATTTGGCTCAAGAGTCGGCTGATAGCTTGGTAGGTTCACTTCTGGTGAATAAATGAAGTCTGTTTCTAATGCAGATACGTCTTTAGGTAGGTCAATTACGACTGGCCCTGGGCGACCTGTAGTTGCGATATGGACAGCTTCCGTAATAATTCGAGGGATATCAGCTGTCTCACGAACTTGGTAATTGTACTTAGTGATTGGCATGGTAATCCCCACAATGTCTGCCTCCTGAAAGGCATCCTTCCCAATCCCAGCTCGCGCCACCTGACCTGTAAAGACCAAAAGGGGAACGCTATCGCTCATGGCATCCGCAATCCCTGTAATGGCATTTGTTGCTCCTGGTCCGCTAGTGACGACAGCAACACCCAACTTTCCAGTTGATTTGGCATAACCTTCAGCTTCATGCAAACAACCTTGCTCATGGCGTCCTAGAATGTGGCGAATGCCTTTAAAATTATATATCGCATCATAAAAAGGCAAGACCGCACCACCAGGATAACCAAAGATGGTATCAATTCCTAAATCACGAAGTGTTTCCAAAACTAGGTCCGACCCCGTCTTAGGAGATTCTAAACTGATTTTCTCCATTGTTCCCCTTTCTCTTCTCTTAAAAAAATAGCTTGTTACTATCATACCATTTTTTCAAAATTTTTCAAGACAAAATAAGAAATTTTCTGAATTTTCTATTTTAACGTTTATTTATGAATAATATTCTATTTTTTATAAGTTTTAAAAGGTAATTTATATTCTTTAGCAATTTATTATCAT
>NZ_CAJZDT010000116.1:0-5975 GCF_915066115.1 uncultured Streptococcus sp.
TGCTCTCCACCTGAGAGCTCATTGGGGAAAGAACGAACCTTGTGCTTCAACCCAACCAAGTCTAAAACTTCCATCACACGTTTTTTGATATTACGGCGATTTTCCCCGATTACTTCCATAGCGTAAGCAATATTTTCATAAACCGTTTTCTTTGGCAACAATTTATAATCCTGGAAGACAACTCCAACACTACGACGTAGAAGCGGGACATCTTTCTTTTTAATTTTAACCAGATTAAAACCAGCAACAGTTAAGCTTCCTTTTTCGATTTTTACTTCGCGGTACAAAGCTCTAATAAATGTTGATTTCCCAGCTCCAGACGGACCTACGATATAGGCAAATTCCCCGGGTTCAACAGTGACTGAGACACCTCGCAAAGCAGTCGTTCCGTTGTCGTATTTTTTGACGACATCTCTCATTTCAATGATTGACATGTGAGTTCCTTTCTATCTTAGCTGATTCGCCACTTGAGGTAGGCATCAATAAAACCATCTAGGTCTCCATCCATAACCTTATCTACCTGCGCAACTTCAAAGCTAGTTCGATGATCTTTTACCATAGTATAAGGCGTGAAAACATAAGAACGGATTTGACTTCCCCATGTGATTTCCTTTTTCTCACCTTTGAGGGAATCAACTTCCGCAGCTTTCTTTTCTTGCTCCATTTGATAGAGCTTAGCCTGCAACATCTTCATGGCACGATCTCTATTTCCATACTGAGTACGATCGACCGTTGACTGGACAACAGTCCCAGTAGGAATATGTGTTAAACGTACACCTGTGGAAACCTTGTTGACATTTTGTCCACCAGCACCACCTGAACGGAAGGTGTCCATCTTGATATCATCTTCACGGATTTCCACTTCAATGGTATCATCCAACTCTGGCATCACTTCTACAGATGTGAAAGAGGTATGGCGACGTTTAGCAGAGTCAAATGGTGAAATACGGACCAAACGGTGAACACCCATTTCTGACTTGAGAAGACCATAGGCATTAGGTCCTTCAAAGGATAGGGTTACCGACTTGATACCAGCTTCATCTCCTGCTTGGTAATCCAAAACTTCTACTTTAAATCCTTTAGCATTTCCATAGCGAGTGTACATACGAAGCAACATATCACCCCAGTCCTGAGCCTCAGTCCCACCGGATCCTGGATGGATTTCCAAGATGGCATTATTATGGTCATAAGGTTCTGATAATAGAAGGGTCATCTCGTAACTAGTCATCATCTTATCAAGTTCTGATAACTGTTCAACCAATTCTTCATACACCGACTCATCTTCAGCTAAAAAGTCTAATAAAATTTCAACTTCATCCTGCAACTCTTCCATTTTGTGGAAGGTATTGTAGGTGTTTTTTAATTCATTTAATTCTTGCGACGTTTTTTGGGCCGCGATATTATCGTTCCAAAAATCAGGTTCTGTCATCTTGTTTTCCAAGATGGCAATCTCTTCCTCTAAACCTTCGAGGTCAAAGAGACCCCCTGAAAGAAGCTAATTTTTCACGATTTGCGTCAATTTTTTGACGAATTTCTGAAATGTCCATAAATACTCCTTTTTTATATCGTTTTATTATACCATAATCTATCATTTCTTTCCATCTTTTGCTCTACTCTCCTTTTCATGAAAAAAGAAGCCTTACGGCTTCCCTTCTTACAAAATTTTAGCAGAAGTACGACTAATCTCTTCTACTTGGATGTTTTCTGCTTCAAATTTTTCTTTCAAGGCTGGTAAATCGATTGATCCATCAATTTGAACTTCGATAATCACCTTACCATCCTTACGTGGAATATTTACTGTATGGGAGATATTCAAATTTTCTTCTACAATCAAAGAAACAATCTTTCCGAGTACACCAACTTCATTTTCTGTAACAAAACGCACACGAATTCCTTCCTCACCATAACCAGCAATTTCAAGAAAGGCTTGGAAAACATCACGGTCAGTAATAACTCCGTATACTTGATGGTTATCAACGACAGGAAGAATACCAATCTTATTTTTCAACATCAGATAAGTTGCATCCTCTAGACTCGCATATCCTGAAACAGTGACAACATCGCGGATCATGACATCTTTGACTTTTGTCTTATTTAGAAGATAATTCATCTCATAGATAGAAAGACTTGTTGCTTTGGATGGACTTGCTTGCGCAATGGTTCCTTCAGTTACCAAACCAACCAATTGATCATTTTCGATAACAGGCAAGCGGTGCAAACCTTGCTCTCTCATCAAATCTGCTGCATGAGATACTGTTGTATCTGGACTAATGTACACTACCTTGCGGGTCATAAAATCTTTAACTGCCATGAGACTTCTCCTTTTCTATTCTTATCCCTATTATACAATCTTTTTGTAAATCTATCAAACGCTTACATTTCTTTTTCAAAATTCAGAAAAGTATGAATAAGCTAGCAAAAAGAGCTCTTAAATCGAGCTCTGTGAATGAAGGTAAAAAACGTTTCATTCGATTTTTTCAATTATTAGAAATTCATCTTTCAGTGTAGATGTAGATTTGTTTGCAATCTAAATATGCCAACTAAAATAATCCACTGGATAAGATAATTGCTTCGTAATCTCCATCCGCAACCTAAACTAGTCTCCCAGACTAGTTTAGCCACCTAGATATGCTTTTCTGACTTCTTCTGATGAGGCGAGTTCTTTTCCTGTTCCTGAAAGTACGATTTTTCCTGTTTCCAGTACATAACCTCGGTCAGAGATTGCGAGTGCCTTATTGGCATTTTGTTCAATCAAGAGGACGGTTGTTCCTTGTTTCTGGATATCTTGAATGATATCAAAAATCTCTTGGATAAAGATTGGGGCAAGTCCCATTGATGGTTCATCTAAGAGAAGAAGTTTTGGTGTTGACATAAGAGCGCGTCCCATGGCAAGCATTTGTTGTTCTCCTCCTGAAAGAGTGGCTGCATCCTGGTTTTTACGTTCTTCAAGACGTGGGAAGCGTGAGAAAACTTTCTTCAAGTTTGCTTGATTTTCTTCACGGTTTTTCTTCAAGAAAGCTCCCATTTCTAGATTTTCCATAACAGTCAATCCAGGGAAGACGTGGCGTCCTTCTGGTACTTGTGAAAGACCACCTGCCACGATTTTTTGAGCTGGCATTTTTTGGATTTCTTGTCCTAAAAATTCAATCTTTCCTGAACTTGGTCGAACCAGACCTGACAAGGTACGGAGAATGGTTGTCTTACCTGCACCATTGGCACCGATAAGGGAAACAACTTCTCCTTCATTCACTTCAAAACTTACATCACGGACTGCTTGGATCATACCGTAATGTACAGAAAGATTCTCAACTTTTAACATCGACATTAGGCTTCACCTCCTAGATAAGCTTCGATAACACGTTTATTGGTCTTAATTTCGTCTGGAGTCCCCTGAGCAATCAAGCGACCGTATTCAAGTACATAGATGCGTTCTGTAACGTCCATGACCAGATTCATATCGTGTTCAATCAGCATGATTGTAATCTTAAATTCATCTTTAATACGACGAATTAACTCAGTCAATTCTGCTGTTTCCTGCGGGTTCATACCTGCTGCTGGTTCATCCAAAAAGAGAATTTTAGGTTCCGTAGCGAGGGCACGAACAATTTCCAAACGACGTTGCTGTCCGTAGGCAAGGTTTTTAGCGAGCGTTTCTGCATCCCCATCTAAATCAAAGATTTTAAGCAATTCCAAAGCTTTAGCCTTTAATTCTTTTTCACTCTTGTAAAAAGCTGGTAAGCGTAAGAAACTAGCAAAAACATGTTGTTTGTGATGGTTGCCAAAAGCAATCAAAACATTGTCCAAAACTGTTAAATCTTTAAAGAGACGGATATTTTGGAATGTACGTCCAAGTCCCAAAGAAGCAATCTTATAAGGTGACTTTCCATTCAAAAGGTGACCATCTAGTGTTACTGTTCCCTCACTTGGTTCATAAACACCCGTCAAGAGGTTGAAAAGAGTGGTTTTCCCAGCTCCATTTGGACCAATTAGTCCAACCAGTTCCCCTTCGTTTAATTCAAGAGTCACATCTCCAACAGCTGTAAGACCGCCAAAATGTTTGGTTAACTGTTTTACTTCAAGTAATGCCATTAGTTTTGTTCCTCCTTCTTAGATTTTTTAAAGAAACGTGATAGGCTCAATTCCCATGTTCCAAGGAGTCCACCTGGTCTGAAAATCATGACCAATACCAAGGCTAAAGCATAAATAATCATACGCACACTAGCAACATCTTGGAGAAGCATATTCAAAATTCCAAGGACAATAGCTGAAACAATGGCACCTGTAATGGAACCAAGTCCACCAAATACAACAATAATCAAAACATTGATTGAGTTGATGAAGGTGTAATCTTTAGGTACAACAGAGCCGATAAATCCTGCCTGAAGTGACCCAGCAATACTTGCAGTGATAGCACCAAAGACAAAAGCGATGATTTTAATTTTAGTTGTATTAACCCCAACTGACTCAGCAGCGATTTCATCCTCACGAACGGAGAGGGTTGAACGACCAATTGGACTACGCAAGAAGTTCAAGGTTGCAATGGTTGTAATCACGACAAAGAAGTAAACCATTTGCCAAGTTGTAAAGTTAGGAATCCCTAAGATACCTGCTGCACCATTTGTAAGGCTTCCACCATTGATGATAAAGATACGGATAATTTCAGAAACCCCAAGAGTCGCTACTGCAAGATAGTCCCCCTTCAAACGCAAGGTTGGAATTCCGACAAGTAAGGCAACTGCCCCTGAAAGTAAAGCCCCTACAAGCATGGCTCCAAAGAAGGCACCGTATGTTGGTGATTTAGAGCCAATAATAGCAGCGGCATAAGCACCAATCGCCATAAAACCAGCATGCCCAAGTGAAAATTGTCCTGAAAAACCAACGATTAAGTTGAGACCAACAGCCAGAATAATATTAATTCCAATTTGTTGTAAAATCTGTACATAGAATAGATTGAGTACACCGACTGAGACCAGTACACTAATCAAGCCATAACCAGCTAACAAAAGGAGTAACCATAGAATATTAACTTTTAAATTTTCCTTCATCGTTTACACCTTCTCTTTCACATTCTTACCAAGGATACCAGCTGGGCGGACAATCAAGATCAACAACAAGATTCCATAAACAATTGCATCACGGAAGTCTGACATCCCAAAGGCTGTCGCAAAGGTTTCCAATAGACCAATCACAAATCCACCAAGAGCCGCACCAGGAATAATTCCGATACCGCCAAGTACAGCGGCAACGAAAGATTTAAGACCTGGAGTAACCCCCATCAAAGGCTCAAGAGAGTTATAATAAAGGGCAATCAGAACACCAGCTGCACCCGCAAGAGCTGAACCCAAAGCGAAGGTAAAGCTGATAGTACGGTTTACATTGATCCCCATCAATTGCGCTGCATCGCTATCTACAGATACAGCACGCATGGCTTTCCCCATCTTAGTCTTTTGAACAATGACTTGTAACAAAATCATCAAAATCAAGGAAATGGCCAAGATCATTAACTGAACGTTTGTTAGGCTAACTGGTCCCAAATCATAGCGAACTGTTTGAATCGCTTGAGGGAAGGCACGGGTATTGGCACCAACCAGATAGACCATGCCATACTCCAATAGGAAAGACACCCCAATAGCTGTAATCAAAACAGCAATACGAGTAGAGTGGCGCAAAGGTCGGTAAGCAAGAAACTCAATCACGACACCAAGGATGGCTGTCGCTATCATAGCTACAATAAGCGCTACAAAGAAATTCATTTGGAAAGAATTAATCAAGAAATAACCGATAAAGGCTCCCATCATATAAATATCACCGTGGGCGAAGTTGATGAGCTTGATAATTCCGTAAACCATGGTATATCCTAGGGCTAACAGCGCATAAACACTACCTAGAATCAAACCATTTACTAGTTGTTGGAGCATAAGATTCACTCTTTCTATTTATAATTTCGAGGGTTTTCCCTCACTTTTTGATAGGTT
>NZ_CAJZDT010000117.1:0-5971 GCF_915066115.1 uncultured Streptococcus sp.
TTTTTGCAAAATTGGCTGAACTTGGTGCGCCTCGTATCCAACTCGATGAAGCGGCTCTTGTCAAAGATTTGACAGCTGAAGAAAAAGCTCTCTTCTTGAACCTTTACAACAAACTCTTGGCTGACAAAAAAGGTCTTGAAGTCTTGCTTCAAACTTACTTCGGAGACGTTCGTGACGTTTACGCTGATCTTGTAAACTTGCCAGTTGATGCTATCGGTTTGGACTTCGTTGAAGGTAAGAAAACTCTTGAACTTGTTAAAGGTGGTTTCCCAGCAGACAAGACTCTCTATGCAGGTATTGTCAATGGTAAAAACATCTGGCGTAACAACTACGAAAAGAGCTTGGCTGTTCTTGAGCAAATTCCAGCTGAAAACATCGTTTTGACTAGCTCATGCTCACTTCTTCATGTGCCATTCACAACTGCTAATGAAGAATTTGAACCAGCTATCTTGAACCACTTTGCTTTCGCAGTTGAGAAATTGGATGAAATCCGTGACTTGGATGCTATCCGCAACGGTCAAGGAGCAGAAGCTCTTGCAGCAAATAAAGAACTCTTTGCGACTGAGCGTGTGGGTGAAAATGCAGAACTTCGTGCGCGTATCGCTGGCTTGACAGACGCAGACTACACTCGTTTGCCAGCCTTTGCAGAACGTGAAGCTATCCAAGAAGAAGCTTTCAAACTTCCAGCTCTTCCAACAACAACTATCGGTTCATTCCCTCAAACAAAAGAAGTTCGTGCGAAACGTTTGGCTTACCGTAAAGGTGAATTGTCTCAAGAAGAGTACGACGCTTTCCTTGCTGAAACAATTGACGAATGGATCAAATGGCAAGAAGATATCGATTTTGATGTCCTTGTTCACGGTGAATTTGAGCGTAACGACATGGTTGAGTACTTCGGTCAAAACTTGTCAGGTTACCTCTTCTCTAAAAATGGTTGGGTACAATCATACGGTATGCGTGGGGTGAAACCACCAATCATCTGGGGTGATGTCACTCGTCTTAACCCTATCACTGTTAAATGGTCTAGCTATGCACAAAGCCGTACAAACAAACCTGTTAAAGGTATGTTGACTGGACCTGTTACCATCCTCAACTGGTCATTCCCACGTGAAGACATCTCTATCAAGGATTCAACTCTTCAAATCGCCCTTGCTATCAAGGATGAAGTGCTTGATCTTGAAGCTGCCGGTGTGAAAATCATCCAAATCGACGAGGCTGCTCTTCGTGAGAAATTGCCACTCCGTCGTAGCGACTGGTATGAAGACTACCTTGACTGGGCAATTCCTGCCTTCCGCTTGGTACACTCAACAGTAGCACCAGATACACAAATCCACACTCACATGTGTTACTCAGAATTTACAGATATCATCCCAGCTATCGACAACTTGGATGCGGACGTTATCTCATTTGAGGCTAGCCGTTCAAATCTTGAAATCTTGGACGAACTCAAAGCGAAAAACTTCCAAACAGAAGTGGGACCTGGGGTTTACGATATCCACTCTCCTCGTGTGCCAAATGAAGGCGAAATCGACCACACGATCGAAGCTATCCTTGCTAAAGTGCCAAGCAAGAAAGTTTGGATTAACCCTGACTGTGGTTTGAAAACACGTGGTATTCCAGAAACAAAAGAAAGCTTGATCCGCCTTGTTGAAGCAGCTAAAGCTGCGCGTGAGAAATTGTAAGATAAGGATTTCCCAAGAAGCACTGTTTGGTCAATCTGCCTGTTTCACTTGGATTCTAAGAGTCCAGCTAACGAAAAAATCAACTAGAAAAGGATAATGACTATGTCACGCCAAACACCGTCACTCTCATTTGAAGTGTTCCCTCCAAACCCAGCCGTGGGTAATGATAAAATTATTTCTGCTCTTCAAGATATGCAGGAGTTGGCCCCTCACTTTATCAGTGTAACTGCCAGCAATAATAAATTTAATATCAAGGAAACGACGGTTCGTTTGGCTGACTTTATCCAAAATGACTTGGCGATTCCGACTATTGCTCACTTGCCAGCCATCTATTTGACCAAGGATAAGGTTGCTGAAACCATTGCTGATTTGGACAAGGTTGGGGTACAGAAAATCTTGGCTCTTCGCGGGGATATTATTCCAGATGTGGAACCACAAAAGGATTTCCGCTACGCAACTGACTTGATTGAGTTCATCAAGGAGCAAGCTCCTCACTTTGATATTGTTGGTGCTTGTTATCCAGAAGGGCATCCAGATTCACCAAATCAGATTTCAGATATTCAAAATCTTAAGAAGAAAGTGGATGCAGGCTGTTCGAGCCTCGTGACTCAACTTTTCTTTGACAATGAGCGCTTCTATGATTTCCAAGACAAATGCATTTTGGCAGGGATTGATGTTCCTATTCATGCAGGGATTATGCCAATTCTGAATCGAAATCAGGCTCTCCGCCTCTTGAAGACTTGTGAGAATATCCATCTTCCACGCAAATTTAAAGCCATCTTAGACAAGTATGAGCATGACCCTGAGTCGCTCAGAGCAGCAGGACTTGCCTATGCAGTGGACCAAATCGTGGACTTGGTAACTCAGGATGTTGCCGGTGTGCATCTCTACACTATGAACAATGCTGAAACAGCAAAATACATCCACCAAGCAACTCATGCCTTGTTTAATCATCAGTCTCTAGGATAATAAAAAGCAAACCATTCTTCTCAGGTGAGGGGAATGGTTCCTTTTTAATGGTAAAGACCGCACTTTTTAAGAAAAATATGATAAAATAGACTCTGTACGTACTTGATACAAAGATGAGGGTATTAAATAATACAATGCATTTAAACTGAAACTCTTAGATGTTTTAGCATCAAATCTTTCTGATAACTAACGGTAGGAAAGAGCGACACGAACGAGTCAAATCGATGTTACTTGACGAGAGAGTTAGTAAAGCATTTAGCTAATTGCCTGATAGCGATTAGCGTGAAAGGATTAGATGCTTTAGCATCAAATCTTTCTAATGATTTGTATCCTGAGTAATTGAACCCGGCCGAAAAGCTGTGTAAAAAAGATAAACTGTCTTGTCTTCATCGAAGACTTCGTCAGTTTCCTATTTTTACTTTGCTTTTGACGTCCTTGGTATCTTGAGAATTGAACACGCCTACAACTCTTTGGAAAAAGATAAATCTGCCTAGGAGCAGTCGCTCCGTCGTTCGATTTCCTATTTTCCTTTGAGTTGCTTGACGGCTTAGTATCCTGATTTTTGTAGGCAAGGCGTATAATTTCATCAATCCAAAGGGGATTAAAATGACAAAACAAGTGTTTCAAACGACTTTTGCGGGTCGTGAGTTAATTGTAGAGACTGGTCAGGTTGCCAAGCAAGCAAATGGCTCTGTTGTCGTGCGTTACGGTGAGTCAACTGTCTTGACTGCGGCCGTGATGTCTAAGAAAATGGCAACTGGAGATTTCTTCCCTCTTCAAGTCAACTACGAAGAAAAAATGTATGCGGCTGGGAAGTTTCCTGGTGGCTTTATGAAACGTGAAGGACGTCCTTCAACAGATGCGACTTTGACAGCGCGTTTGATTGACCGTCCAATCCGTCCAATGTTTGCGGAAGGTTTCCGTAACGAAGTGCAAGTGATTAACACCGTGCTTTCTTATGATGAAAATGCATCTGCACCTATGGCTGCTATGTTTGGTTCATCTTTAGCGCTTTCTATCTCAGATATTCCATTTGACGGACCAATCGCTGGGGTACAAGTGGGTTATGTCGATGGCCAAATTATCATTAATCCAAGTCAAGAACAAGCAGAGCAATCTCTTCTTGAATTGACAGTAGCTGGTACCAAACACGCTATCAACATGGTAGAGTCTGGTGCCAAAGAATTGTCAGAAGAAATCATGTTGGAAGCCCTTCTTAAAGGGCACGAAGCAGTCAAAGAATTGATTGCCTTCCAAGAAGAAATCGTTGCCGCAGTCGGTAAAGAAAAAGCAGAGGTGGAATTGCTTCATGTGGATGCTGATTTGCAGGCTGAAATCATCGCAGCTTACAACAGTGATCTCCAAAAAGCGGTTCAAGTAGAAGAAAAATTAGCTCGCGAAGCTGCAACTCAAGCAGTTAAAGACCAAGTGACTGCAGTTTACGAAGAAAAATATGCAGAACATGAAGAATTTGACCGTATCATGCGTGATGTGGCTGAAATCTTGGAACAAATGGAACACGCTGAAGTGCGCCGTTTGATCACAGAAGATAAGGTGCGTCCTGACGGTCGTAAGGTCGATGAAATCCGTCCCTTGGATGCGGTTGTTGACTTCTTACCACGTGTGCATGGTTCAGGTCTTTTCACTCGTGGGCAAACTCAGGCTCTTTCAGTTTTGACATTGGCTCCAATGGGGGAAACTCAAATCATCGATGGTTTGGACCCAGAGTACAAGAAACGCTTTATGCATCACTATAACTTCCCTCAATACTCTGTAGGGGAAACTGGTCGTTACGGTGCGCCAGGTCGTCGTGAAATTGGTCACGGTGCTCTTGGTGAGCGTGCTCTTGCTCAAGTTTTGCCAAGTTTGGAGGAATTTCCATACGCTATCCGCTTGGTAGCTGAGGTCTTGGAATCAAATGGTTCTTCATCTCAGGCTTCTATCTGTGCAGGAACGCTTGCCCTTATGGCTGGTGGTGTGCCAATCAAGGCGCCAGTAGCAGGGATTGCCATGGGGCTCATCTCAGATGGAAACAACTATACAGTCTTGACAGATATCCAAGGTTTGGAAGACCACTTTGGAGACATGGACTTCAAGGTTGCAGGTACTCGTGACGGGATTACAGCCCTACAAATGGATATCAAGATCCAAGGGATTACTGCAGAAATCTTGACAGAAGCCCTTGCCCAAGCCAAGAAAGCACGTTTTGAAATCCTTGATGTGATTGAAGCAACCATTCCAGAAGTTCGTCCAGAATTGGCTCCAACTGCTCCGAAAATTGATACCATCAAGATTGATGTGGACAAGATCAAGATTGTCATCGGTAAGGGTGGAGAAACCATCGACAAGATTATCGCTGAAACAGGCGTTAAGATTGATATTGACGAAGAAGGAAATGTGTCTATCTACTCTAGCGACCAAGATGCTATTAATCGTGCTAAAGAAATTATTGCTGGTTTGGTTCGTGAGGCTAAGGTGGATGAAGTATACCATGCGAAGGTTGTTCGTATCGAGAAATTTGGTGCCTTTGTCAACCTCTTTGATAAGACAGATGCACTTGTTCATATCTCTGAAATGGCTTGGACTCGTACTAACCGTGTAGAAGATTTGGTAGAAATCGGAGACGAAGTCGATGTTAAGGTTATCAAGATTGATGAAAAAGGCCGTATCGATGCCTCTATGAAAGCCCTTCTTCCTCGTCCGCCCAAACCTGAGCATGATGAAAATGGTGAAAAGTCTGAGAGACCTCACCGCCCACGTCATCACAAGGACCACAAACCTAAGAAAGAATTTACAGAAACACCAAAAGATTAAGAATAAGAAAAGGAGAAATGTATGGGATGGTGGCGCGAAACCATTGATATCGTAAAAGAAAATGATCCAGCGGCCCGCACCACTTTGGAGGTTTTGCTGACTTATCCAGGTGTCAAGGCCTTGGCGGCCCACCGTCTCTCGCATTTTCTCTGGAAGCATGGCTTTAAACTCCTGGCTCGTATGCACAGTCAGTTTTGGCGCTTCTGGACTCAGATTGAGATCCATCCGGGCGCTCAGATCGATTCAGGTGTTTTTATCGATCATGGGGGAGGTCTCGTGATTGGAGAGACTGCTATCGTTGAAAAGGGAGTACTCCTCTATCATGGGGTAACCCTTGGTGGGACTGGGAAGGATTGTGGCAAACGCCATCCGACCATTCGTAAAGGTGTTCTCATCTCTGCTCATGCTCAAGTCATTGGACCCGTTGAAATCGGTGAAAATGCCAAGGTCGGTGCTGCAGCGGTTGTTGTGGCGGACGTACCTAGTGATGTAACAGTTGTCGGTAT
>NZ_CAJZDT010000118.1:0-5836 GCF_915066115.1 uncultured Streptococcus sp.
GTTCGAGTGACTCGTTTACTTGATTAAACCAATCTAATGGGTTCATCTTATTTCTCCTTTTCTGTATAATACTATTCAAACATTTTATAAAAATTTTTTCAAGCAAAGAGATTTTTCTATCGAAGTTGAGGGGTGTCAAACAGGGCTTTTTTTGATATAATTTTTAATGATGAATTCGAGAAATGATCGGTATGTGGTTGTTGATTTAGAGGCCACTAGCACCGGAAGCAAGGCAAAAATTATTCAAGTGGGTGTTGTGGTGATTGAAAATGGTGAAATCGTCGATCAGTATGGGACTGACATCAATCCTCATGAGCCCTTGGATTCTCATATAAAAGAATTGACAGGTTTGACTGATCAACGGTTGGCAGTTGCTCCAGAGTTTTCACAGGTAGCTGGAAGGATTTTTGAACTGGTCAAGGATGGTGTTTTTGTCGCGCACAATGTTCAGTTTGATGCAAATCTTCTAGCAGAGTACCTATTCTTTGAAGGTTATGAATTGAGAACTCCACGAGTGGATACCGTTGAGTTAGCACAGGTTTTGTACCCTCAGTTTGAAAAGTACAATCTCGGCATTCTCTGTCAAGAGTTAGGGATTAAGTTAGACCACGCCCACACCGCTCTCTCTGATGCACAAGCAACAGCAGAGCTTTTGCTTTTTATGCGTCAAAAACTTTTTCAGTTACCAAAAGGACTTTTAGAAACGTTGTTAAATCTTGCGGATAACCTCCTTTATGAAACTTATTTAGTGATTGAAGAAGTATATCAGCGCCAGTCCCTCCTTTCTTCTTACGATTTGATGGAGTTACATGGACTCTTTCTAAGAAAGAAAAGTAAGTCTTTAAAACCACGTAAGCTATCTAAGGATTTTACTAAAAATATTTCCTTATTAGACTTGGATGAACGTCCTCAGCAAGTTGAATTTGCAGAAAGAGTTGAGCGGTTATTAAAGGAACAGAAAACCACGTTTATTCAAGCCCAAACGGGACTTGGAAAGACTTATGGTTACCTACTGCCAGCTTTGAGCATGGAAAGTGAAGGTGGCATCCTTGTTAGTGTTCCTACCAAAATCCTTCAAAATCAAATTATGCAAGAAGAAGGAAGTCGATTAAAAGATACTTTTCATATTGATATTCATAGTCTTAAGGGACCTCAAAATTATTTGAAACTCGATAATTTTTATAAAGTACTTCATAGACCAGAGTCCAACCGCCTATTCACACGCTTTAAAATGCAAATCTTGATTTGGTTAACAGAGACAGAAACAGGTGACTTAGATGAAATCGGACAGCTGTATCGTTATCAACATTTTCTAGCTGAACTTGTACATGATGGAAAACTTTCAAAAAAAAGTTTATTTATTTCTGAGGACTTCTGGCAACGCAGTCAAGATAGGGCTAAATCGAGTCGCCTTTTGTTAACCAATCACGCTTATCTGGTAACACGTTTAGAGGATGATACAGAGTTTGTCAACAATCGCTTGGTAATCATAGATGAAGCTCAAAAAATGCTGATTGCCCTTGAAAACCTCGCCCAAGAGTCTTATCTCCTCGAGGCTTTAGTAACACAAGTTCAAAAGTCCTTGGAAACAGAAAAAGATCTTATTCAGAGACGGTTGCTTGAGAGTATCGGGTTTGAATGTCGCTATTTGATAGATCAGTTTTACTCAGGACTTAAGAATGACAAGTGGCTGGATTCTCTTGAAAACTTACGCCAGCATTTTTCTGAGTTAAGTCTTCCCGAGTATAGAGATATGATGCGCTTTTTTACATCGGACCGTGAATTTTGGCTGGCAACTGCTGAGAAGTCTAGTAAGGATGTCTTAATTTGTTCAAGTAAAAAAGGTCGCTTCCTACTAGCAGATTTATTGCCAGAGGATTGCAGAGTGCTTGGCGTATCTGCCACTCTTGAAATCAGTAATAGAGTTTCGTTAGCGGATTTATTAGGATTTACGGAAGCCCCACTTATTACAGTTGAATCTTTACAACAGAAGCAACAAGAAGTTTTATTAGTAAATGATTTTCCGTTAGTAACTGAACAATCTCCTTTAGATTATGCGAAAGAGGTTACATCAGTTATCCATTCCTTACAGACGTTTCAAGAGCCTTTGCTTGTTTTATTTACGTCTAAAGAATTACTGTTAGCAGTGTCAGATTTACTAGACCATCCTCATTTAGCCCAATATAAAAATGGGGAACCCAGTCAGCTGAAGAAACGTTTTGAAAAAGGAGAACGACAAATATTACTTGGAACAGGAAGTTTCTGGGAGGGGGTTGATTTTTCTACCCATCCTTGCGTTATTCAAGTAATTCCTCGATTGCCTTTCCAAAATCCCCAAGAACCTTTAACACGAAAATTAAATCATGAATTGCGTCAGGAAGGGAAGAATCCTTTCTATGATTATCAGCTGCCAATGGCCATTATTCGTCTCAAACAGGCTTTGGGTAGAACAATTAGAAAAGAGGAACAAGTTTCCATTGCTGTGATACTGGATAGTCGAGTTGTTCATAAACGATATGGTAAACAGATCAGACAAGCTCTAGCGAAGGAAAGAACTATCAAAGAGGTGAATAGAAACCAGATTACCTCTGCTGTTATTGATTTCCTCCAAAACAACAAAAATAAAAAATCTAAGAAAGAGGATAGGTGAATATATGAAACGTTCTCTCGACTCTAGAGTCGATTATAGTTTGCTTCTGCCAGTATTTTTGCTACTGGTTATCGGCGTGGTGGCTATTTATATTGCCGTTAGTCATGATTATCCAAACAATATTTTACCCATTTTAGGGCAGCAGGTCGCCTGGATTGCCTTGGGACTTGTGATTGGTTTTGTGGTCATGCTCTTCAATACAGAATTTCTCTGGAAAATTACCCCTTATCTATATGCTCTTGGATTAGCTTTGATGGTCTTACCTATTGTCTTTTATAATCCAAGTTTAGTTGCATCAACGGGTGCCAAAAACTGGGTATCGGTAAATGGTGTTACCTTGTTCCAGCCGTCAGAATTTATGAAGATATCCTATATCCTCATGTTGGCTCGTGTGATTGTCCAGTTTACCAAAAAACATAAGGAGTGGAGACGCACAGTTCCGCTGGACTTTTTGTTAATTTTTTGGATGATTCTCTTTACCATTCCAGTCCTAGTTCTTTTGGCACTTCAAAGTGACTTAGGGACGGCTTTGGTTTTTGTAGCCATTTTCGCAGGAATCGTTTTATTATCCGGGGTTTCTTGGAAAATTATTATCCCAGTATTTGTGACTGCTGTAACAGGAATTGCTGCTTTCTTAGCTATTTTTATCAGCAAGGACGGTCGGGCTTTTCTCCATCAACTGGGAATGCCGACCTATCAAATCAACCGTATTTTGGCTTGGCTTAATCCTTTTGATTTTGCTCAAACAACGACCTATCAGCAGGCTCAAGGGCAGATTGCGATTGGTAGTGGAGGCTTGTTTGGTCAAGGATTTAATGCTTCTAATCTGCTTATTCCAGTTAGAGAGTCGGATATGATTTTCACGGTCATTGCAGAAGATTTTGGCTTTATTGGCTCTGTCCTTGTTATCGCCCTTTATCTCATGCTGATTTATCGTATGTTGAAGATTACTCTTAAATCAAATAATCAGTTCTACACCTATATTTCTACAGGTTTAATTATGATGTTACTCTTCCATATCTTTGAGAATATCGGTGCCGTGACAGGTTTGCTTCCTTTGACGGGTATTCCCTTGCCTTTCATTTCTCAAGGGGGATCGGCTATTATCAGTAATCTGATTGGTGTGGGCTTACTTTTATCGATGAGTTACCAGACCAATCTAGCTGAAGAAAAGAGCGGAAAAGTTCCATTCAAGCGGAAAAAGGTTGTTTTAAAACAAATCAAATAAGGAGAAAATCATGGTAAAAGTAGCAGTTATGTTAGCTCAGGGCTTTGAAGAAATTGAAGCTTTGACAGTTGTGGATGTTTTGCGTCGGGCAAATATCACTTGTGATATGGTTGGGTTTGAAGAGCAAGTGACTGGTTCGCATGCAATCCAAGTAAGAGCAGATCGTGTCTTTGAGGGAGATTTATCCGACTATGACATGATTGTCCTTCCTGGCGGAATGCCTGGTTCTGCACATTTGCGGGACAATCAGGCCTTGATTCAAGAGTTGCAAAGCTTCGAGCAAAAAGGGAAGAAACTGGCAGCCATTTGTGCGGCACCAATTGCCCTCAATCAAGCAGGGGTATTGAAAAACAAGCAGTACACTTGTTATGACGGCGTTCAAGAGAAAATCCTTGATGGTCACTACGTCAAGGAAACAGTAGTGGTAGATGGTCAATTGACAACCAGTCGAGGCCCTTCAACAGCCCTTGCCTTTGCCTACGAGTTGGTGGAGCAATTAGGAGGAGACGCAGAGAGTTTACGAACAGGAATGCTCTATCGAGATGTCTTTGGTAAAAATCAGTAAAACGGATCCGTAATCTCTATAGTTTGATAAATACTAAAATATTAATCACTCTCTATAGAGTTATATTTTTTGAGAAGATGATTCGTCATCTTCTTTTTATATTTCGGTGTTTTTACTTGCGTAAAAAAATGTTTTCTAGTATAATAGTTTATTGTGAGCGAACCTCACTTACCCCTTGCAAAGTCTTGGGGTCATTAGACCAAAAGGAGGAACATATCAATGGCTAAATACGAAATTCTTTATATCATTCGTCCAAACATTGAAGAAGAAGCTAAAAACGCTTTGGTAGCACGTTTTGACTCTATTTTGACTGACAACGGTGCAACTGTTGTTGAATCAAAATCTTGGGAAAAACGTCGTCTTGCATACGAAATCCAAGATTTCCGTGAAGGACTTTACCACATCGTTAACGTTGAAGCAAACGACGACGCAGCTCTTAAAGAGTTTGACCGTCTTTCAAAAATCAACGCTGACATTCTTCGTCACATGATCGTCAAAACTGACGCGTAAGAAGGTAAACTATGATTAACAATGTTGTACTTGTAGGGCGTATGACACGTGACGCTGAGTTGCGTTATACCCCATCAAATGTAGCAGTTGCGACTTTTACTCTTGCAGTAAACCGTACATTTAAGAGTCAAAATGGCGAACGTGAGACTGATTTTATCAATGTCGTTATGTGGCGCCAACAGGCTGAAAACCTTGCTAACTGGGCTAAAAAAGGCTCACTTATCGGGGTGACAGGTCGTATCCAGACTCGTAGTTACGATAACCAGCAAGGACAACGTGTCTACGTGACAGAGGTCGTGGCTGAGAATTTCCAAATGTTGGAAAGCCGTAGTGTGCGTGAGGGTCACACAGGTGGAGCTTATTCTGCACCAAGTTCAAACTATTCAGCACCTACAAATTCAGTACCAGACTTTTCACGTGATGAAAATCCATTTGGAGCAACAAATCCATTGGATATTTCAGATGATGATTTACCATTCTAATGGACAACTAAAATTATAAAGGAGAAAAAACATGGCTCAACAACGTCGTGGCGGATTCAAACGCCGTAAAAAAGTTGATTACATCGCAGCAAACAAAATTGAATATGTTGATTACAAAGATACTGAGCTTCTTAGCCGTTTCGTTTCAGAACGTGGGAAAATCCTTCCTCGTCGTGTAACAGGAACTTCAGCTAAAAACCAACGTAAAGTAACAACAGCTATCAAACGCGCTCGCGTAATGGCTTTGATGCCTTTCGTAAACGAAGATTAAAAAAGAGGTCCGGGGGACCTCTTTTTCATAAGCTCGGAAATAAGAAAGCGAATTAAGACCCTTACGGGTCTTTTTTTCAGGTCCAGTGGACCTCTTTTTCATGAGCTTGAAAATAAGAAAGCGCATTAAA
>NZ_CAJZDT010000119.1:0-5796 GCF_915066115.1 uncultured Streptococcus sp.
TCATTCGAACATCATTCAAGTCACCAGATACTTCCTTGACCATGGCATAGATAGGGTAAAAACTGGTCACAATTTTCATCCCTTTACCTGACTGGCTTTCCTTCTGCCCACAAGCACCTAAACACAAAAGAAAGACACTTAACAATACTAAAAATAAACTTTTTTTCTTCATAGATAACTCCTTAACTATTTAATTAACTAGTTAATATTCTACTCCTATTTTTTTTATTGTCAAGCATTTTATGAACTAGTTAATAAATTTCTGATTTTAAACTATCAAAAAAACCTTGCAACTAAGTTACAAGGTTGATTACATTAATCGAAGTTAACGTATTCTTTTTGAAGTTCAAGAACTTCTTCCATTGTTGAACACTCTGTAAGGGCACGGTTAGCGTACTCTTCCATCTTAGCAGTGTCCAATTTCTTCATCAAGCTACGTGTACGAAGGACAGATGTTGCTGACATAGAGAATTCATCCAAGCCCATTCCGACAAGAAGTGGAACAGCTTTTTGGTCACCAGCCATCTCACCACACATACCAGCCCATTTACCTTCAGCGTGAGCCGCCTTGATAACGTTGTTGATCAAGCGAAGGATTGATGGGTTATATGGTTGGTAAAGATATGAAACTTGTTCGTTCATACGGTCTGCCGCCATTGAGTATTGGATCAAGTCGTTTGTACCAATTGACATGAAGTCTACTTCTTTTGCAAATTGGTCTGCAAGCATAGCTGCTGCAGGGATTTCAATCATGATACCAACTTGGATATCATCCGCAACTGCAACTCCTTCAGCAAGAAGGTTTGCTTTTTCTTCTTCATAAACTGCTTTAGCTGCACGGAATTCTTTCAAAAGAGCAACCATTGGGAACATGATACGCAATTGACCATGAACAGAAGCACGAAGAAGGGCACGGATTTGTGTACGGAACATTGCATCTCCAGTTTCAGAAATAGAGATACGAAGGGCACGGAATCCAAGGAATGGGTTCATTTCGTGTGGCATATCGAAGTAAGGAAGTTCCTTATCTCCACCGATATCCATTGTACGAACAACCACTGGTTTACCATTCATTCCCTCAAGAACAGCCTTGTATGCTTCATACTGCTCATCTTCAGTTGGGAAGTCTTGAGAATCCATGTACAAGAACTCTGTACGGTAAAGTCCAACAGCTTCAGCACCGTTGTCATTGACACCTTCAACGTCTTTTGGAGTACCGATGTTAGCAGCCAACTCGAAGTGTTTACCGTCAGCAGTCACTGTTTGAGCATCTTTCAAAAGTGCCCATTCAGCTTTTTGTTTAGCATAAGCTTCACCAGCTGCTTTAAATTCTGCTGCTTGTTCATCTGTTGGGTTGATAATTACTTCACCAGTAATTCCGTTAACGGCAAGGATATCACCGTCTTTCACCACTTCAGTGATGCTATTTGTTCCCAATACAGCTGCAATTTCAAGTGTACGTGCCATGATAGCTGAGTGGCTTGTACGTCCACCGATGTTTGTTACAAAAGCTTTTACAAAGTTTTTGTCCAATTGAGCTGTATCAGATGGTGTCAAGTCATGCGCAATGACGATTACTTCTTCATTGATAGAAGCTGGGTTTGGCAATTTTTTACCAAGAAGGTTTGCCAATACACGTTTTGTCACGTCGCGGATATCCGCTGCACGTTCTTGCATGTATGGGTTATCTTCCATGCCTTCAAAGATCGTGATGAACATGTCAGTCACTTCTTTAAGACCTGCTTCTGCATTGACTTTCTTAGCACGGATTGTTTCTTTAATCTGACCAATCAATTCTGGGTCGGCAAGAACCATCAAATGAGCGTCAAAAACTTGAGCCGCTTCTTCACCAAGCGTACCTACAGCTTTCTCACGGATAAGAGAAAGCTCGTTTTGAGAAGCTTCAAGAGCTACATCCAAACGAGCCTCTTCTGCGTTTGTATCTTCGACTGAAATAGTCTCGAATGACAAATCCGGTTGAACGAGTAGATATGCTTTTGCAACTGCAACACCGTCAGATGCTGCGATTCCTTTAAGCATTTCTGTCATTTTCCTTATGCCAATCCTTCTTTTTCCATTGTTTCTGAGATTGCAGCGATAGCGTCATCTGCATCTGCACCTTCAGCTGAGATAGTTACGTCAGCACCTTGGCCAACACCAAGACTCATAACACCCATGATTGATTTAAGGTTAACTGATTTACCTTTGTACTCAAGAGTGATATCTGAAGCAAATTTGCTAGCAGTTTGTACCAACAATGTTGCTGGACGTGCGTGAATACCTGTTTCTGCCACTACGTGGAAATCTTTAGAAGCCATAGTTTGACTCTCCTTTTGTTCTTTCTTTTTTGAGTTATATGTGATAACCCTTACAATTTGGTATTATATCATCTTCTAGGATTTTTTTCAAGCATTTTATGGGATTTATTCGATTTCCTTTCAGATAACTTGCTGAAAATCTTCTATTCTAGATAACAAAACACAGGATATAGTTTTCCAAAAAACAACTTATAGGATAATTATCATCTCTTCACAAAACGAACACTACATATTGTGTTTTGTTTGGTTATGTACAAAAACAGACCACTATATTTAGTTTTAAATCGTTGACAAAAATTTATTTTCTGATATACTAAGAAAGTAATCTATTTTGAAAGAGGAGTTACACAATGGTAACCGTTTATTCTAAAAATAACTGTGTCCAATGCAAAATGACCAAACGTTTCTTGGACAGTAATAACGTTGAATACAAAGAAATCAATCTCGATGAACAACCTGAGTACATCGATCAAGTTAAAGAGCTCGGTTTCAGCGCAGCTCCTGTTATTCAAACACCAACTGAAGTCTTTTCAGGTTTCCAACCAGGAAAACTGAAACAATTAGCATAATCTTAGTACATCATCCAGAAGAAACTGCTTCTAGGGCTAACTTAGAAGCCTTTCTTTTGTAATTAGATAAGGGAAATTTTATGGGATTAAAACATCTTGAGGACGTGACTTACTTCCGTCTCAATAACGAAATCAACCGTCCTGTTAATGGACAAATCATGCTTCATAAAGATAAGGAGGCCTTGGAGGCCTTCTTTAAAGAAAATGTAGTTCCAAATACTATGGTTTTTGATTCAATCAAAGATAAAATCAACTACCTGATTGAACACAACTACATCGAAACAGCCTTTATCAAGAAATACCGTCCAGAATTTTTGGAAGAATTGGCTCAATTTATCAAAGACCAAAACTTCCAATTCAAGTCTTTCATGGCAGCTTATAAATTTTACAATCAATATGCTTTGAAAACTAACGACGGTGAATATTATCTTGAAAGTATGGAAGACCGCGTCTTCTTTAACGCCCTTTATTTTGCAGACGGTGATGAGGCGATTGCAATCGATATTGCCAATGAAATCATCCACCAACGCTACCAACCGGCTACTCCTTCCTTCTTGAATGCTGGACGTGCTCGTCGTGGGGAGTTGGTATCTTGTTTCTTGATTCAGGTCACAGATGATATGAACTCTATCGGACGTTCTATCAACTCTGCTCTTCAACTTTCACGTATCGGTGGTGGTGTGGGAATTACCCTCAGCAATCTTCGTGAAGCTGGTGCACCTATCAAAGGCTATGAAGGGGCAGCTTCTGGAGTCGTACCTGTTATGAAACTTTTCGAAGATAGCTTCTCTTACTCAAACCAATTGGGTCAACGTCAAGGTGCTGGTGTTGTCTACCTCAACGTCTTCCACCCAGATATCATCGCCTTCCTTTCAACTAAGAAAGAAAACGCCGATGAAAAAGTTCGTGTTAAGACCCTTTCACTTGGTGTTGTGGTGCCCGATAAATTCTACGAATTAGCACGTAAAAATGAAGAAATGTATCTCTTCAGCCCATATTCTGTAGAACTTGAATATGGTGTACCATTCAACTATATCGACATCACTGAAAAATACGATGAATTGGTCGCAAATCCAAACATCCGCAAGACAAAAATCAAGGCGCGCGATTTGGAAACGGAGATTTCTAAATTGCAACAAGAGTCTGGATATCCTTATGTAGTCAACATTGATACGGCTAATCGTGCAAACCCTGTTGATGGTAAGATTATCATGAGTAACTTGTGTTCTGAGATTCTTCAAGTCCAAGAACCAAGCTTGATCAACGATGCTCAAGAATTCCTGCAAATGGGAACGGATGTTTCATGTAACCTTGGTTCAACCAACGTGGTTAACATGATGACTTCACCTGACTTTGGTCGTTCTATCCGTGCTATGGTGCGTGCCTTAACTTTCGTTACAGATAGTTCACACATCGTAGCTGTTCCTACCATCGACCACGGAAATAGCCAAGCTCATACCTTTGGTCTTGGTGCCATGGGACTTCACAGCTACCTTGCCCAACAATTGATTGAATATGGATCGCCTGAGTCTGTTGAGTTTACAAGTATCTACTTTATGCTTATGAACTACTGGACCTTGGTTGAGTCAAATAATATTGCGCGTGAACGTGGTATCACCTTCCACAACTTTGAAAAATCAGACTATGCTAACGGAAGCTACTTTGACAAGTATGTGACTGGCGAGTTTGTTCCAAAATCAGACCGTGTTAAAGAACTCTTCAAAGATGTCTTTATTCCGAGTGCTTCTGACTGGGCAGAACTTCGTGACAAGGTTCAAGCAGATGGTCTTTACCACCAAAACCGCCTTGCTGTAGCGCCAAATGGTTCTATCAGTTACATCAATGACGTTTCTGCTTCTATCCATCCGATTACGCAACGTATCGAAGAACGTCAAGAAAAGAAAATCGGTAAAATCTACTACCCTGCTGCTGGCTTATCAACAGAAACCATTCCTTACTACACTTCGGCTTACGACATGGATATGCGTAAGGTGATTGATGTTTACGCAGCTGCAACTGAGCACGTGGACCAAGGGCTTTCACTCACTCTCTTCATGCGTAGTGATATTCCAAAAGGTCTTTACGAATGGAAGAAGGAAAATAAGCAAACGACACGTGACTTGTCTATCCTTCGTAACTATGCCTTTAACAAGGGTATCAAGTCTATCTACTACGTCCGTACCTTTACAGATGATGGTGGAGAAGTCGGTGCTAACCAATGTGAAAGCTGTGTGATTTAATCTTTGCTTGAGGAAACTACATTTTCTCAGATAAGTTCTTCATTCACCTTGCTAAACTAAACTGGAATAAGCATCTATACTATGGAAAAACACAAAAGTCGGACTTCCGACTTTTTGTGCGATACTCCTCTAGAATTATGATAAAATAGAGGTAATTGTGAGTTCGCAATACTAAACACAGAAAGAGATTTCAAATGGAAACTTACTACAAAGCCATTAACTGGAATGCCATCGAAGATGTCATAGATAAATCAACTTGGGAAAAATTGACGGAGCAATTTTGGCTCGATACACGTATTCCCTTGTCAAATGACTTGGATGACTGGAGAAAGCTATCAAATGTAGAAAAAGACTTGGTAGGAAAAGTCTTTGGTGGTTTAACCCTTCTGGACACCATGCAATCTGAAACTGGGGTTCAAGCCCTTCGCGCAGACATCCGCACACCCCATGAAGAAGCTGTTTTCAATAACATCCAATTTATGGAATCTGTCCACGCTAAATCTTACTCATCAATCTTTTCTACCTTGAATACAAAGGCTGAGATTGAAGAAATTTTCGAATGGACCAATACCAATCCTTACCTACAAAAGAAGGCTGAGATTGTCAACGAAATCTACCTAAACGGTAACCCACTTGAAAAGAAAGTTGCCAGTGTCTTCCTCGAAACCT
>NZ_CAJZDT010000120.1:0-5734 GCF_915066115.1 uncultured Streptococcus sp.
AGTTTTACAACTGTAGTGTGTAGAAGAAAAGCTAAGATCTAGAAAGGACACATTTCGTCCTTTCATTTTTGATGTTCATAGAGATAAAAATCCGTTTTTTTAAGTTTTCAAAGTTCCGAAAACCAAAGGCATTTCGCTTGATAAGTTTGATGAGATTATTGGTTGCTTCTAATTTGGCTTTAGAATAAGGTAGTTGAAGAGCGTTGACTATTTTCTCTTTGTCCTTAAGAAAGGTTTTAAAGACAGTCTGAAAAATAGGGTGAAGCTGCTTTAGATTGTCCTCGATAAGTCCGAAAAATTTGTCTGGCTCCTTGTTCTGAAAGTGAAAGAGTAAGAGTAAGAGCTGATAGACATTGGAGTGGTGTCTCAAGTATTCTGAATGGCTCAAAAGCTTATCTAGAATTTCTTTATTCGTCAAGTGCATACGAAAAGTAGGGTGATAAAATTGTTTATGGCTTAGTTTACGACGATCCTGTTGGATGAGCTTCCAGTAGCGCTTGATGGCCTTGTATTTATGGGATTTTCTATAGAACTAATTCATGATTTGAACACGCAAACGACTCATAGCACGGCTGAGATGTTGGAGTAAAACAGTCCAGTGGACTGTTTTAGCCTGAATCTAGAAATTCTAAAGCGAAGCAGCTGTTTAGCCAAGTTATAGTAGGGACTAAACATATCCATAGTAATGATTTTCACCTGACAACGAACAGCTCTATCGTAGCGCAGAAAGTGATTTCGGATGATAGCCTGTGTTCTGCATTCAAGGACAGTGATGATATTGAGGTTATCAGAGTCTTGCGCAATAAAGCTTATTTTTCCCTTAGTGAAGGCATACTCGTCCCAAGACATAATCTCAGGAAGACGAGAAAAATCATGATTAAAGTGAAAGTCATTGAGTTTTCGAATGACAGTTGAAGTTGAAATGGACAGCTGATGTGCAATATCAGTCATAGAAGTCTTTTCAATCAACTTTTGCTCAATTTTTATTGATGAGAGAAGTTTTGGAGAGGGTCATTTTCGAGCAATGATAGCACTTGAAACAGCTTTTCTAAGAAGGGGTTCTATTGGGGATACCAATTGTTTCAAGGTAAGGAATTTTAGACAATTTTTGAAACTCATATTTCTTAATTTGGCTAGCGCAATTAGGACGAGATAGAGCATCATTATCCAGTTTAGCGATGATTTCCTTGTGGGTATCCCTGTTAATTTAATTGTTCCATACGATTCTTTCTAATGATGGTTTGGTCATTTTTCATTCTAGATATTACGGAACTTTTTCTACAACAAATAGGCTTCATAATATCTATAGGGAATTTACCCACTGCAAATATTATAGTTCCCTATTTTCTTAATATAGAATCTAACTTGACAAAAACAAATGTTCATTGTATAATCGAATGGATAGAAATATTGAACGAAAGAGGTTAAGGATATGCTATCAGAAAAACAATTTAAACTTTTACGTTTTTTGTTGATTCACAAAGACGAAAACTTTACGCAGAGACAATTGGCTGAACAGCTAGATTTATCTTTAGGAACAGTCAATGCATTGGTTGGAAAACTTAAAGAAGAGAAGTGGATTGATGAGGAACATCACTTAAATGAACTAGGCAAGAACGTTTTAGAACCCTATCGAGTAGAAAATGCTATTATAATGGCTGCTGGAATGAGTAGTCGTTTTGCTCCTTTGTCTTATGAAATTCCCAAAGGATTGCTTCAAGTCAAGGGGGAACGCTTGATAGAGAGGCAAATCAGACAACTGCAAGAAGCAGGAATAGAAGATATAACCGTTATTGTAGGTTATCTACAAGAAAAAATGTTCTATCTGGAAGAAAAGTTTGGCGTTAAAATCGTTGTGAATAATGATTACTACAAATACAATAACTGTTCTTCTCTCATGCTAGTCAGAGATCAACTTTCCAACACTTATATCTGCTCTTCGGATAATTATTTTGTAGAAAATCCGTTTGAACGATACATTTACAGAGGTTATTATTCGACTATATTTGCAGAAGGGGACACAGACGAATACTGCTCTAAGGAAGATTCCAATCACACGATTATCGATATTCAAATCGGTGGGACGAATACTTGGGCTATGGTGGGGCACGTTTATTTTGATCGTGCATTTAGTGAAAAATTCGTAGATATTTTGGAAACTGAATTTAAACATGAGCCGTATCGCGAACAGCTCTGGGAAGATTATTATAGTCGTCACGTCAAAGAACTTCCTTTGGAAGCTCGGCATTATTCAGCAGACATTGTTAAGGAGTTTGATTCACTAGATGAGTTGCGTCAGTTTGATGAACACTATTTGGTGAATACTAATTCGGAAATCATTGATAACATCTGTAAGACATTAGGATGTATAGCTTCAGATATTGTCAATATTAAACCCCTAAAAGACGGTTTAACTAACACTTCGTTTTCATTTGACTGCCTAGGAAAGAAATATGTTTACCGTCATCCAGGTAGAGGAACGGAGAATTATATCGATCGTGCTAGCGAGGCAGCTTCCATGGAAATTGCTACAAAATTGAAGATTGACCTTACTTTTGTTGCTATGAACAAGGATGAGGGCTGGAAAATTTCAGAATTTATTCCTAACGCCAAGCAACTAGATTATGATAATTGGGATGATGTAGCAAAAGCAATGGAGCTCTTGAGACGCTTGCACCAATCTGGAGAAAAAACGGATCATTCTTTTGATCAATTTGAGGGAATTGATGATTTTAGACAAAAATTAAAAGCCAGCAATCGTTTTGAATTTGATGGGCTTGAAGAGTTGGATAAGAATGTCTCAGTTCTCGAGAAGCTATTACAAGAAGATCAAGCGAAAAAGGTTCTCTGCCATGGAGATTCTTATAGCCCAAATTTCTTGTTGAATGAAGATGGCGAAATGAGCTTGATTGATTGGGAATATTCTGGTATGGGAGATCCAGCGGGAGATTTAGGGACCTTTATTGGATGTTCAAATTATACAGTGGAAGAAGCTGAAAAGGTACTTGAAATCTATCTACAAGAAGTTCCAGACAAGAAAACCAAACGTCACTATTTTGCCTATGTATCAGTGACTTCATATTATTGGTTCTTGTGGGCCCTGTTCCAAGAAAGCGTTGGAAAACCAGTAGGTGAATTTCTTTATATCTGGTATCGTTATACCAAGCAGTATGGAAAACTTGCATTAGATTTATACTTAGAGGATAATTAAGATGAAACCGACATCAGAAATTGAAGAATTAATAGCAAATGAAACGAAAAGAAGGCTAGAAGAAATGGAATCACCAAACTATGTGTTTGCCCAGCCATTTCTAAAAAGTGATTTTACTATAGTCATCGTCTTAGTTCTAATTAACCTTATTCTGATTATCCTAGCCATGACAGGAGGTATTCAATAAAATGTCCAAGATGAATGACTTCATTCAACAGGAGACCATAACGGGAATCGTTCCCATGACCAACAAGGATCGTCAGTATTCTTTCTGGGATCTCTTCCTATCGACAAGTGGTTTTGCCATCGCAACCTGGTGTTATACCCAAGGAGCCTATGTGGCTCAATATTTGACCTTTAATCAAATGTTGATTAATATTTTTAGTTTTAACATTATCTGGGTCTTTATTGAATGTCTCCCAATCTTGTTTGCAGTTAAATATGGAATTGATTTATGGATTTGGTTGAGAGCCGTTCTAGGTAAAAAAGGGGTGGCCATTCTATCAACCGTGATTAGTCTGGCGAATTTTGGTTGGTACGCCGTTACCGCTAATCTTTTTGCCAGCTCCATGATTCATTTGGCAAATAATTTTGGGCTTGGTTTAGACAAGGGAGTATGGGCACCGATTCTAGGCACCCTCTGTGTTCTCCTTGGAACGCTGATTGCTCTTGGGGGCCCAGATGTGATTAAAGGTACTAATCGCTTTCTGGTGGTTGCCTTGTTATTTGTTGGGCTAATCATCGTTGGAATCTGTTTTGTTGCGGTTCCGATTAGGGATATTATGAATGTCCAACCTGCCATCCAAGAAAATTTGACACCGATTGAACGTTTTATGATGTCGGGGGAAGGAAATGTGGCCGTAGCCTTTTCTTGGTCTACACAAGCCTTTGTCTTACCACGTTTGGCAAAATCAGAACGCAGTGGCTATTGGGCTACAGCCTTGTCATATGGGGTTGTTGCTCCATTCTTTGCTGCGACAGGTGGAGTTATGGCTCTAGCCATGTTTGTCAAAACAGGTGTTTATGAAAGTGATCCAACAACCATGCTATCAACTCTAAGCACACCTGCCTTTGCCCTTTTAAGTTTACTACTAGTAGCCTTTGCCAATATTGGAACCCAAGGGACAGGATCATACGTGAACTGTATGATTGTAAAAAGCGGGATGCCCAAAGTAAGCTATAAACTAATGGTTTGGATTGCCATGGTATACGTGAGCCTACTTACAATTTGGGGAGGAGTGGAAGAGTACTTCGGTTCCTTCATCTCGCTGGCTGCCTATATTCAAGGTCCCATTATCGGAATGATCGTTGTCGACTACTTTATCTTGAGAAAACGAAAAGTCGATTTGCGTTCAGCCTATTTCCTTGAGGGACATAAAGCTTATGAGTTTACAAATGGCTTTAATCTGGTAGGATTATCTTGTGTAATCATTTCCTTGTTAGTTGCGGTACTATTTGTTTATAACCCTGTAACAAAGCACATCCAGAGTCCTATGTTCCTGCTCACAACGGGTAGTGGCTTCACTGCAATTTTTGGAGGTCTATTGTACTGGTTAGCTAGCTTAACTCGTTTAAAACGCTATATGCTCAAGGATAAAGATTCTGTTACGATTTAAGTTTAAGAGAGAACGTTGTGGACTACCCCAAAAAGTTGGAAAAATAATTATTGAAAGGATTTAGTTCTGTATTGCACAGGACTAAGTCCTTTTAATTTTACTTTGATTCGTTTGTTGTTGTAATAATCAATATAGTCGACGATTGCCCCCTCAAGTTCCTTTATAGACTTAAATGTCTGCTCATAGCCAAAAAACATCTCTGATTTAAGAATGCCAAAGAACGATTCCATCATGCCATTGTCAGTACTATTACCCTTACGGGACATAGATGGCTGAATTCCCTTATCTTCTAAAAAACTATGATAAAACTCATGCTGGTATTGCCATCCCTGATCACTGTGGAGAATAGTACTCTCGTATTGTTCTTCTCTAAAAGCTTGTTTTAACATATCTTTTAATTGGTCTAAATTTGGTGAAGACGAAAGGGAATAAGCTATAATTTCGCTGTTATAACCATCTAAAATTGGTGATAAATATAGTTTTTGGTTACTTGTTGGGATAGAAAATTCCGTAATGTCTGTATAGCACTTTTCCATCGGTTTTGAAGCTTCAAATTGGCGTTGAATAATGTTTCCAACTCTCTTTCCAACGGTTCCATGATAAGAAGAGTACTTACGTTTTCTGCGAATACGAGCCCTTAGACCTAACATTTTCATCAGGCGTTGTACCTTTTTATGGTTTACGATGAAACCACGGTTTCTAAGCTCAAGAGTGATACGGCGATAGCCATAATTTCCTTTATGCTCGTTATAAATAGTTTCTATTTCGTTTTTTACGGCCTGATTCTTATCTTCTAGGTTTAGCTGCTTTAAGTGATAGTAGTAAGTTGAACGAGCAAGTTTAATAATCTTTAGAAGAATATCTAAAGGAAACTCTGGCACTAACTCTCTGACAATCTGTGTCTTTA
>NZ_CAJZDT010000121.1:0-5710 GCF_915066115.1 uncultured Streptococcus sp.
ATATTATCTAAAACGTAATCATTTGTTGATTTTGCAATCTGAAAACAAATCACAACTGTTCTTGCATTTAACTCTCAAATTCTGATGATTTCTTATATACCATTCTAATTTCAGTGAACGGTTTTCCAAGTTCAAGTATTTTTTCTTGACCATCAAGAGTAAAACCCATTTTTTGATAAAAAGCAATGGCTCGCTTATTCTCTTTTAATACCCATAAGAATATTTCAGAGAACTGTTCAAGAGTCGTCAGAGCTTCATTCATTAACTTCTGAGCAATACCTTTTCCATAATAGTCTTTTAAAACATATAAGGCAATAATTTCGCCAGCTTGAATAGCCTCATCACGAAAGTTTCCATAACTGATAAAACCAACTACCTTCATGCCATCCATCGCAATCAATGTATTTTCTGGAAACTTTTGACTAAAGAATCGACATCTTTCTAATGTCATTGTCTCCTGAAATTCTGCAGGCAAAAGGTCGTCATAAGCTTCTCTCCACGCTTTCCAGTGAACAAGTGATTTACCTTCTATCTCTTCAGGAGTTTCCATTGATTTAATAATAACCGTCATTTATTTTCTTCTCCTTAATCCAAGGCCTTGACTTCCAACATCATATCACGTATCTGAGCCGCTAGTTCAAAGTCAAGCACTTCGACGGCTTCTTGCATTTGTTTTTCGAGTTTCTTAACAAGTTCTTTGCGCTCTTGTTTGTTTAGGCTATTGATATCGACTTCCTTGTCTTCTTCCTTAGCAACTGCCTTGGTCACAGCAATCAGGTCACGGATTTCTTTCTTGATTGTCTGAGGCACAATACCGTGTTCTTCATTATAGGCCATCTGGATTTTCCGACGACGGGCAGTTTCATCGATAGCACGTTGCATAGACTGAGTCACAGTGTCCGCATACATGATGACATGCCCTCCCCAAAAGCCATAACCAGAACAGCGATTGGTTTCAGGAGAGCGATACTGCATGACCACGCACTATGTTTCGAGAGCTTCAATCAGACAAATATTTGTTAAAATCGTTAATTGGGAACGGGACACAGTACTCACTTTCTATATTAAATGACTTTTTCATGGCTAATTTCAGACTTCATAATGAAAGGATTAATTCGTTCGTGGTAATAATTTACTTCATGAAGCAAATATCCTTTTTTAATGACAATTTCTTGTTCCTGAACTTCAAAATCAAGTGTTATTGGAATAGGGATTCGTGTCACAAAGGCAAAAATAACAAACACAAATATCCATATATATAAACTACAAATAGCACTACGAATTCCTTCAAAAAGACGGTATCGTTCCTTGAAACAATAACTAAGAATATGTACAATAGCCAAAATAATTGGTACAAATTGTCCTGTTTTAAATATCATGGGGATGAATTGTATTCCAAATATTCCAAAGAGAAGGTCTAGAATTACCAGATGTCTACAAAAACGAATAAAAAGAGTAATCACTAAAAGGAATAGCCAACTATCCCAAAGAATGGGAGTAAACGATAAACCAAATATTGATAGGCAAAAATCGATAAGGACAAATCCTAGTAAAATCAGATAGACTATTCTAAATAAAGTTAAGTGTTTCAAGATGGATGACTCCTTTTCTTTTCATGTTTATACTTCAATAATCGATGGACTGTATGTTGTTCCAAATCCATTATTAATATCGAACTAAAAGACTTAATGAAAAAGTTTTTAGTCATTATTAATTCCATAATCCTTCATTTTATGATTTTGAATTTTTAAAGTTGTCTTGCTACCAGAACGATAACTTTTCCCACTTTTTCCGGCGTAATAATAAGAAATTTTATAAAATGCGTCTGCAAGGTCTGCGCTATCTATTCCATTTTCGATAAACTCTGTCAGACCACCTTCACCATTAAAATAATCCTTGTATCCTTCTTCTAACACAATATCTTTATAGATAACATGACCTTTAATGATTCCTTTTGCCAGAAATTCATCAATAGGGAGATCATATAAACCATGAAAAGGTTTCCCCTCCTTACGATTCTTATCTATGAGATCATAATATTCTGTAATATTCTCTGCTTTCTCATCGACACTCCAATAAGTATTTACATATTCTAGATTTGGATTCTCAAATTGCTTGAAAAAACTCTCTACTTTTTCTTTATATGAAATTGTTTCTGGTTTATGATTGAGAAGTTCATGTGCCATCCCCGAGAATTCTTGTAACATTGTTTTTGTAGTCCCATCATAAATCAATTCCTCCTTTGTTTTTTTAGGATTACTTTTTGAGGATTTTGGATAATAAATCAAAGCATCACTCACAGTAATACTTCTCCCGTTAATTTCTTCACTATATAAGTATTCAATTTTATAGTCTTGAGAAAGCCATTTATCTCTAGAAAAGTTTGTAACCTTCACATTACCTTTAAAGCCATACAAATCAAGAGTTCTTCTAGTAGCAATTTCTACTTCCTTTATATTTGCTTCGGGGAAAATATCATAAGTTGTTGTGAAGAATAAGAAAGCAATACGTAGAATAAAAAATAAAGGGACTATATTTACAACAAAAAATAGAAACAGTAACAGTTTTTTCATGACTACATTCTCCTTGTAAGCAATTCAATTATAAATTTTATTTAGTATGGGTATTCCTACCCAAGCGCCTTGACTTCCAGCATCATATCGCGGATCTGAGCTGCGAGTTCAAAGTCAAGCACTTCAACTGCTTCTTGCATTTGTTTTTCGAGTTTCTTAACAAGTTCTTTGCGCTCTTGTTTGTTGAGGCTATTGATGTCGACTTCCTTGTCCTCTTCTTTAGCAACTGCCTTGGTCACGGCAATCAGGTCACGGATTTCTTTCTTAATGGTTTGTGGAACGATACCATGTTCTTCATTATAGGCCATCTGGATTTTCCGACGGCGGGCAGTTTCATCGATGGCACGTTGCATAGACTGGGTCACAGTGTCCGCATACATAATGACATGTCCCTCACTATTACGAGCAGCACGACCAATGGTCTGGATGAGTCCACGTTCGTTACGAAGGAAACCTTCCTTGTCAGCATCAAGAATAGCAACCAAGCTTACCTCGGGAACGTCAATCCCTTCGCGGAGCAGGTTGATTCCGACCAAGACATCAAAGACACCCAAACGCAGGTCACGGATAATCTCTGTTCGCTCTAAAGTCTTGATATCCGAGTGCATGTACTTGACCTTGATACCCATTTCTTTGAAGTAGTCGGTTAAGTCCTCTGCCATTTTCTTAGTCAAAGTGGTGATAAAGGTTCGTTCATTTTTTTCAACACGAGCATTAATTTCACCCAAAAGGTCATCAATCTGTCCCATAGTCGGACGGACTTCCACCTCAGGATCCAAGAGTCCCGTTGGACGAATGATTTGCTCAATCACTGTCTCAGTCTGTTCATTTTCATAGTCACCTGGTGTCGCTGAAACGTAAACAATCTGATGGACATGGCTTTCAAATTCTTCACGACGGAGAGGACGATTGTCCAAGGCTGATGGCAAGCGGAAACCATAATTAACCAGCATTTCTTTACGCGAACGGTCTCCATTGTACATGCCTTTTATTTGTCCCATAGTCATGTGACTCTCGTCAATCATGATTAAGAAATCGTCTGGGAAGAAGTCGAGAAGCGTATAAGGAGGCTCTCCTTCACTCCGTCCATCCATGTGGCGTGAATAGTTTTCAACCCCGTTGGTATAGCCCATCTCACGCAGCATTTCGATATCGTACTCTGTCCGTTGTTTCAAGCGCTGGGCTTCAAGCAATTTGCCTTCCTTTTCAAAGACAGCTAGTTGCTCTTCTAATTCTGCTTGAATCTTGGCAATGGCAACTTCCATGTGGTCGTCATTGGTCACAAAGTGAGTAGCTGGGAAAATCGCCAAATGATCCACTTCTCCCAAGACCTGACCTGTCAAAGCTTCAACCTCACGAATACGGTCAATTTCGTCTCCAAAAAATTCTACTCGAAAGGCGTGTTCATCACGGGAAGCTGGGAAAATCTCTACCACATCCCCACGAACGCGAAATCTTCCCCGTTGGAAATCAATATCATTACGTTCAAACTGGATATCGACCAAGTCATTCAAGAGTTTATCACGAGAAATCTCTAGACCAGGACGGAGACTCACAACACTATCAGCGTATTCTTTGGGCGAACCCAGACCATAGATACAAGAGACTGAGGCTACGACAATAACATCATTACGCTCCAAAAGAGCCGAAGTCGCTGAGTGTCGGAGCTTATCAATCTCGTCATTGACAGAGCTATCCTTTTCAATATAGGTATCGCTAGAAGGGACATAGGCTTCTGGCTGGTAATAATCATAGTAGGATACGAAGTACTCAACAGCATTTTCAGGGAAAAATTCCTTAAACTCCCCATAGAGCTGTCCTGCCAGAGTCTTATTGTGGGCAATGACCAGAGTGGGTTTATTGACTTTGGAAATAACCTGACTCATGGTATAGGTCTTCCCTGTTCCAGTCGCCCCCATCAGAATCTGAGCTTTTTCTCCACCCTCGATATTATCAACCAACTGCTCGATAGCTTGGGGTTGGTCTCCTGATGGTTGATATTTTGATACTAGTTTAAATTGATTATCTGTAATGCGGTTAATCATAAGAATCCTCTCTCCATGTGCTATTCCTATTTTAGCATACTTGTAGCATTTTCACGAAGAAAAGGACGAACCGAAGTCACATCCTTTCATTTTCTTTCTTTAATTGGTAAGCGAGATAGACAATCAAAAGTAACAAGACTAAACTTGTCATGATAGATCCTTCAATCCCAAAAGAACCACCTGATAGCCAGTCTTGATTGCCTTGTGGAGTAAATTTCATGATTGAGGTTCCTGAAGACTGACCACTAACTAAAATCCCAAAGAGATTTCCTTGAGCAAAATTCCAAGCCCCATGAATACCTGCAACACCCCAAACTGTATCGGTTTTGAGAAGGTAAAGAGCCATGGCAACTCCGAATAAAAAGAGATTCACTAGAGATAAAGGTGTAAGACCAGAATTCCCAGCATGAAGTAGGGTAAAAAGTACGCTAGATATAAGAACCGCAAGTTTTAGATTAGTTCTTGAGGCCAATTGAGGAAGGAGCCAAGCACGGGCCACCACTTCTTCTGCTGTCCCCTGTAAAATCCAAAATGGGATAGTAAAGACAACAAAAGCAAGCGAATAAGGATTCAAGTGAATGGACTCAAAACGATATTGACCTAAGGCTACCAAACCTAACAAGGTCAGAAGAAAAAGCGCTAAACCTAGCCCAAATCCTTTAACAAGATTGCTGAGGAAATTTTCTCTATAAAATCCCAAAGTTCGAATAGGTCTTTTCTCAACTTTTTTAGTCCATCTGAACACAGTGTTGAGAATAAAACCAAAGGCCAGCAATTCTAAAATTAAACGAAAATCACCTGTTTTATCCGTCAAGCTCTGATGCAAGGTCTGCAAGTAGGTTGCAAGATTTTGACCAGCCTCTCCAAAATTTCTAGCAAGTCCGATGAGAGCTAACAAACTAATACCATACAGAGTATAAGCCACAAACTCTCCTATGAAGACAAAAGCAAAGGCTAACAAGGGGCTTGTGTAAATGTTTAAACTCATTTTTGAAGCTTGGAAGTCTTCAAATATTCTTTTGTTCTTCATATCCCTGTCCTCTTTTCTTCTATATATACTATTATTATAGCACTTTTTAATAGCAATTCAAG
>NZ_CAJZDT010000122.1:0-5673 GCF_915066115.1 uncultured Streptococcus sp.
TGAGTACGGCAAGGCGACGTTGACGTGGTTTGAATTTGATTTTCGAAGAGTATTAGTTTTATTTCTACTGAATCTCCCATCTACTTATTCCTAAAGTTGCTTTCATTTGCCTCTTTTGATACACTTAAACTATGAATACAAATCTCAAACCTAAACTTCAGCGCTTCGCTTCTGCGACTGCCTTTGCCTGTCCTATCTGTCAAGAAAATCTGACTCTGCTAGAGAGCAGTCTCAAGTGCTGCAACCGTCATTCTTTTGACTTGGCGAAATTCGGCTATGTCAATCTAGCCCCTCAAATCAAACAATCTGCTAACTACGACAAGGAAAATTTTCAAAACCGTCAACAAATCCTAGAAGCCGGCTTTTACCAAGCTATCTTAGAGGCCATTTCCGATTTACTTGCAAGCTCAAAAAATGCCAAAACAATTTTAGATATCGGTTGTGGTGAAGGTTTCTATTCTCGCAAGCTTCAAAAAAGGCATCCTGACAAAACCTTCTATGCCTTTGATATTTCCAAAGATTCCGTCCAAATCGCTGCCAAGAGTGAAGCAAACTGGGCAGTCAACTGGTTCGTTGGTGACTTGGCTCGTCTTCCTATAAAAGACGCCAGCATGGATATCCTGCTTGATATCTTCTCACCTGCCAACTATGGAGAATTTCGTCGCGTTTTATCCAAAGACGGCATCTTGATAAAGGTTATTCCAACTGAAAATCACCTCAAGGAAATCCGTCAGAAGGTACAAGACCAGCTGACAAACAAGGAGTATTCCAACCAAGATATCAAAAATCATTTCCAAAACAACTTCACTATCTTATCCAGTAAAACTGCCTCTCTGACCAAGACTATCACAGCAGATCAGCTCCAAGCCCTACTCAGCATGACACCCCTACTCTTTCACATCGACCAGAGCAAGATTGACTGGAGCCAACTGACAGAGATTACCATTGAAGCTGAGATTCTGGTTGGGAAAGTACTATAATTGACACAAAAACTGCATTTCAAAAAGATCTGCGGTTTTAAATTTCAATTTTCAAACTATCTATCCGAAAAGTCTAAAACATTTAAAGCTTTTAGCTTCTCCATTTATTTTCGATTCGAAATAACAAACTTATCAATAAATAGTAAGTGAAATAAGGCAAGTGTAATTCCCGATAAGCACCCATGATAAGAGATTTCTTGATGGGTAAGGGGGTAAAGATTACTATTACCCGCCAAGAGACATGTCAAAATCACAAATAGTATCCAAAATAAATCAGTCCATTTATATTTTGAAAAATATTTTTTCCACATAAGAACACCTTCTTTCCTACAATCATATTATAATACTTTGTGTAAGCGAATACAAGGGATATGAGGTAATCAACTGCGAAGAAACAAAAGGATGAAAGACAGTAAAAACCAGCATTTCTAAACCTTCACTGTATCTAGGATTTATCTATTTTTAAACAAGATTGTTCCAAATCCACAGCATTCAAAAAAGCGAATTTCAATTGAAACTCGCTTTTTACAAAATGTATTAGTATGAATTTGTATCTTAGTTCAAGTGCCAGATATCTTCGTTGTACTGAGCGATTGTACGGTCAGATGAGAAGAATCCTGCTTTAGAAATGTTAACGATGACTTTATCCAACCATGCGTCACGGTCTTCGTAGTCAGCCAACATTTGCTCTTTCACTTTGATGTAATCTTCTAAGTCAAGAAGAGTCATGAACCAGTCTTTGTTGATCAATTCATTGTAAAGACGTTCCAAGCGCTCTTTGTTTCCAGCTGCAAGAACTGCATCGCTAACGATGAAGTCAACCAATGGTTTGATAGCTTCACGAGCGTAGAATTCGCTTGATTTGTAAGCTGCTTTTGCGTAAAGGTCGATAACAGTTTCTGAATCTTCACCAAAGATGTAGATGTTTTCGTCGCCAACCAACTCAGCGATTTCCACGTTAGCACCGTCCATAGTACCAAGAGTCAAAGCTCCGTTCAACATGAATTTCATGTTACCAGTACCTGAAGCTTCTTTAGAAGCAAGTGAGATTTGTTCTGAGATATCACATGCTGGGATAAGGAAGCTTGCTGCAGTAACGTTGTAGTTTTCAACCATAACAACTTGCAAGTGTGGAGCTACTGCTGGATCGTTAGCAATAACTTCTGACATGCAAAGGATCAAGTGGATGATGTCTTGAGCGATTGTGTAGGCCGGAGCTGCTTTACCACCAAAGAAGATTGTGATTGGGCGAGCAGGGATGTTACCAGCTTTGATGTCAAGGTATTTGTGGATCACGTACAAAGCGTTCATTTGTTGGCGTTTGTACTCGTGAAGACGTTTGATTTGGATATCAAAGATAGAGTTTGTATTGATTTCCACACCTTGGTGTTCTTTCAAGTGACGAGCCAATTTACGTTTGTTGTGTGCCTTGATGCTTTCCAATTTTTCTTTGACAGCTGCTTTGTCTTCATAAGACAAGAGTTTTTCAAGCTCATCTGCTTCATGGTGCCAACCTTCTCCAATAATCTCATCCAAGTAGTGAGATAGTCTTGGGTTAGCATGCATGAGCCAACGACGGAAAGTGATACCGTTTGTTTTGTTGTTGAATTTTTCTGGGTAAAGGTCGTAGAAGGCTTTCAATTCAGAGTTCTTCAAGATTTCAGTGTGAAGTGCTGCAACCCCGTTAACGCTGTATCCGTAGTGGATATCCATGTGAGCCATGTGAACACGTCCGCTCTCATCGATAATTTGAACAGCTGGATCTTTGTATTCTGCTTTCACGCGACGATCCAATTCTTCGATGATTGGTACCAAGTGAGGAACCACTTCTTGCAAGAATTCAAGAGGCCATTTTTCAAGGGCTTCAGCAAGGATTGTGTGGTTAGTGTAGGCAGTCATGCTACGAACGATTGAGATTGCTTCGTCAAGTTCGATACCACGTGCAGTCAAAAGACGGATCAATTCAGGGATAACCATTGATGGGTGAGTGTCGTTAATTTGTACAACAGCGTAGTCAGCAAGGTCATGCAAGTTGCTTCCTTTTTCGATTGCTTCGTCGATGATCAATTGCGCACCGTTTGAAACCATGAAGTATTGTTGGAAGATACGGAGCAATTCACCTTGACGGTCACTATCATCTGGGTAAAGGAAAAGAGTCAAGTTGCGAGCGATGTCTGTCTTATCAAAGTTGATACCATCTTTAATGATTGAAGAATCAACAGAATCCAAGTCAAACAAGCGCAAGCGGTTCTTAGTTTCTGTCTTGTAACCAGGTACATCGATATCGTAAAGAGTTGATGTCAATGTGAAGTGAGCAAATGGCACTTGGTAGCTACGGCTTGAGCGAACCAACCAGTTTTGCTCTGTCAACCATGCATTTGGAATTGTTTCTTGTTGGTTGTTTTTAAGAACTTGTTGGAAAAGACCGTAGTGGTAGTTAAGACCAACACCGTCACCGTTCAAACCAAGAGTAGCAATTGAGTCGATAAAGCAGGCAGCCAAACGTCCCAAACCACCATTACCAAGAGATGGTTCCAATTCAACTTCTTCAACTTCGATCAAGTCTTTACCTGCAGCTGCAAGTTCTTTTTTAACATCGTCGTAAAGACCAAGGTTGATCAAGTTGTTTGACAAAAGTTTACCAATCAAGAACTCAGCTGAGATGTAGTAAACTTTTTTCTTACCAGTGTTAACTGGTTTTTTGCTACTTGCAAGCTTGCTGTAGTTAAGAAGAGCCAGGTAAAGCTCTTCATTGCTACATTCTGCAATGGTTTTATTGTAACGATTTTGTACAAATTCTTGTAGTGATAACATGTTTAAGGTGTCTCCTGATATTGTATTATTTCTTTAATTCTACCAAATTTTCATTGATTCGGCGATAGATTGTTGTCAAGTCAAGCAAGCCTTCCTCGACAGCTGGTGTCAATTGATCTTCAGTCATACGCCAAGACCAGTTTCCACCAAGGGTAGATGGGAAGTTCATACGAGCTGCCTCATCCAATTCTAGCAAATCTTGCATAGTTGCAATTGCCATGAAGCTAACTGATGAAAAGACTGTACGAAGCATAGCATGTGGCACTGTTTCGTATTCTTTACGGTTAGTGTAGCGAGCCATGTATTCACGAGTCGCATCATCGATCTCGTTACGGTACCAACCAAGGACCGTATTGTTATCGTGTGTTCCTGTGTACATAACTGAGTTAGCAGGTGCCAAGTGTGGGCTATCGATACTTTCATCTTCTGGGTTGAAGGCAAATTGAAGAATCTTCATCCCTGGGAAGCCAGTACGTTCACGCAATTCGATGACTTCGTCTGTCATGAAACCAAGATCTTCTGCGATGATGTTTAACTCACCAAGCTCTTCCTTAACGGCTGCAAAAAGCTTGTAGCCAGGACCTTTCACCCACTCACCAGGTGCTGCTGTATCAGAACCAGCAGGGATTTCCCAGTAAGATTCGAAGCCACGGAAGTGGTCAATACGAACGATGTCGTAGATTTTGAAGCTTTCACGCAAGCGTTCAATCCACCATTTGTAGCCGTCTTTGTCCATTGCTTCCCAGTCATAGATTGGGTTGCCCCAAAGCTGACCAGTTGCAGAAAATTCATCTGGTGGGCATCCTGCGATGCAAGTCGCCTTACCGTTGACATCTGTCTTGAAGAGATGTGGATTTGCCCACATATCGCTTGAATCTTCCGCTACGTAGATTGGCATGTCTCCAACGATTTCGATGTGGTTGTCGTTAGCGTAAGCTTTTAATTTCAACCATTGTTGGAAGAAGAAGTATTGAGTCACACGGTGGTAAACCAACTTGTCTGCCAATTGCTCACGGTAGCTTTCAAGAGCTGAAGCTTTCCGAGCACGAGCATCTGCATCTGGCCATTCAGTCCAAGCAAGATTGTCAAAATGCTCTTTGATAGCCATATACTCTGCAAAGAGTTCAAGCCATGATTGGTTGTCTTGAGCAAATTTCTCAAAATCTTTAACATCTCCTACTTCCAAGAAACGTTTTACCGCTTTTTCTAAAAGAGGACGACGTGCATAGTAGATTTTCGCATAATCAACTTCAGACGCATCACTACCAAAGTCAACCCCTTCAAGGTCACTTGCTTGCAACAAACCTTGTTCCACCAAGATATCTAAATCGATAAAATGAGTGTTCCCTGCGAAGGCTGAGAAAGATTGGTAAGGAGAATCTCCGTAACTAGTTGTCCCTAGTGGAAGGATTTGCCAGTAACGTTGTTTTGTGCGAACCAAGAAATCAACGAAGTCGTAAGCACTTTTACCAAATGATCCGATTCCGTATGCTCCTGGAAGAGAAGAAATGTGCATCAACACACCACTTTGACGTTTTTTCATAATAAGCACCTCGTGTGTTTATAGTTAGATATTACATTTTTATGAACGCAAACGTTTGCGCTATTACTAGTATAGCTCATTTTCTTGATAAATGCAAGCGGTTATAAATAACTTTTTTGATTATTTTTTTAAATTTTTTTCTTCTTACTCGTATATATATCCTTTCAGGAAACAAACAAAATAGGAATAAGGGTTTCACTTATCTCATTAAACAAAAATAAAGTGAGAATCCCCCCTGCTTTCCATTTGTAAATTAGGCAATCGTTTTCTCAACTTTTTTTAAATTTAAAACAAAACCAATTTTTGGGATTTTCTACTATTATATGATGATGAAGC
>NZ_CAJZDT010000123.1:0-5642 GCF_915066115.1 uncultured Streptococcus sp.
TAAAAGTGAGATTAAAAGTCTCATTTTTTGAGAGTAGTTTGTTGATATAAAAATAAAATTTATTTGATATAGGAGAGTATATTAATTTCAAAGTATACTATACCTTATTTCTCTATATAATTACAAACATTATTAATCTGTTCGTGAATTTCTGTACCAAATTTTTTTTCAAAAAATGCACTTCCGATTGTAAATGCCCAAGGATTTGCCTCAATGACTTCATCTAAACGTTCATAACTATCAACACTTCCAGCTAAACAAACGGGAGCCTCTATAGCTTGAACAAAAGCATTGTTTAGTTTGACAGGATCACCTGTATATCGGTACCCTAGCAAGTCAAATCCGTAAACTCCTTTTGCTAGATATTCCTTTGCTTCAGAAATCATGTCCTCGATAGAACCTTCTAGAATAGATGGGCGATTAGTAATTTGTCCAACAAATGGCATGTATTTCATGTTGTTTTCTTTGCAGAATTGATTGATTGAATCAAAGTAGACAGTCCCCATTAAAACATCGCATCCGCATTCTTTTGCAATTCGTGCACCTTGAAGACCATTCTCTTCATCGTATTCCACAACTTCAAGAAAAGTAGTTTTACCGTAAGATTTCATTTCTGAAAATAAAGACTTCATTTCCGAAATTGGAAGTGGTTTTTCTTTAAATCCCCAAAATTCGGCTTTGGTGTTCTTACATGATTCGAAGATTTCTCGTGCATTTTCAATTGTGTGATCATTATGCGTCAGCATAACAATTAATTTAGGTGAGTTCATAAATGTTCCTTTTGATGTTAATTCTAAGTTGTTTTTCTTAAAAATAAAAGTACTTAGGTTACTGTCTAATCATTTCTTTAGGAATGAGTTTCGGATCGTACATGACTTTTGAATGATTTTTCAAAATAAGCTCTTTTTCCAAAGTTTGTTCAGTTATTCTATCAAGTTTTTCACGATAAATCATGGAGTTGCGATAGTAATAATTGCCTTCTTTTTTGAAATGATGATTTTCTTCAACTATCTGATAAGTGAACGGAAATTGTGATTCGCTTCTTAATTCCCCGAAGAGAATTTCATTTTCAGTCCATGTTCTCAATTGAATAAGTTGGTCAGTATTATTTTTAAAACGATAGTCCTGATGATTATATTGTACAGAAGTTCCATTCGCAAATGGTTTCCGAGTCCCCTTATCAGGGTCTAATGCATCAGAGTGAGAATGAAATTCTGTAATTTCCATAGGACTATGAACAATTAAAAGATGAAGCAAGTTAGCTAAATTACATAGCCCGCCGCCAATATCAGGTTCTACTTTACCATTAACAATAACTCGCCCTTCCTGGTATCCTTTTTTCTTAGTTGTATTACCAACTAAACTCCAAAAAGAAAATTCTTCTCCTGGATGAATGATAATGTTATTTAGATTTTTACTAGCAATCTGTATATTAGTAGCTTTTCCTTTTTGAAGAGTAATATCAATGCCAGGACCACGTTTTATCAGTTGGGTAGAATATGATGAAACTAAGTTAGGTAATATCTTTTCTTGACGAATCTTGGAGAATTTTTTTCCTTGTTTAAAGTTCTGGATATGTCGTTTTAGATTTTCTTTTTTTAAAGAGATTTTATATGTTGTAGGACTAATTTCACAAAATAATAGATCCTTATTCCAAAAAACCATGTTGTTTCTCCTTTTTGATCACATCTAAATTTTTATTTTTTTGTCTCAAAAATGGGTAAGTATGAAGTATTAATTTTTCAACCCATCGTTTTTTACCAATTCCGCCTTCTTTAGGATCATATAAAAAATCAACTAAGATAGTGGAGATATTTGCACGACTAGCTCCGAGCACATCTGTAAAAAGTTGATCTCCAATCATAACTGTTTCAAATGGTTTTAGCTGCATCATGTCAAGAGCTTTTTTAAAGTTCTTAGGATTTGGTTTGTCAGAAAGAGGAATAAAAGGCACAGATAAGTGTTGATTAAATTCTGATATTCTTTCTTCGTCGTTGTTTGACAAAAGAAAAATTTGAAAACCAATGGCTTTGAGATTTTGAAATAGTTCAATAACTTGTTCTGTAGCGGGGGCGCCATGCATCACAAGAGTTTGATCGATATCAAAAATTAATCCTTTAAAACCAAGTTGATATAATCTTTGATAGGGGATATCAAAAACAGTTTTTGCTCGTGCTGCTGGCATGAATGGAAACATATTGTGTAAAGCCTTTCATTGAATATATAACAATAATTCTAGCACATATATAGAACAAGGTCAATACCACTATTAAGTGTGTAGCAGAAATAGATATTCCTAGTAGACAACCGTCCACTTTTTTTATATAATAAAATTAAACCTTTTTGGTTGAGTTTTAAAAATATGGATTCAAGCATCGATTAGTCTTTCTAAGGGAGATAATGTCCATTAAAGTATCATAATAGGGGGTGAAGTATGTATCAGCCAGAAAAACTCAAGGCTCGTAGAAAAGAGTTAAAATTAACACAGAAGGAAATTGCAGAGAAACTTGGGATTAGTTTCCAGGCTTACTCAGCTTGGGAACGTGGAATCAAAGAACCGTCTAAGGAGAAGGTAGCCCAGTTAGAGAACATTTTAAAGGTATCCAAAGGATATTTTACTCAGATCGAGATTGTCCGTCTCTACAATAGCCTCTCCAAGCAAGGGAAGGACAAGGTTGTTCTCTATGCTCGAAACCTATCTCAAGAGGAGAAAGCCCAGAAAGTAACAGCGATGCCAGAGCGCCTCTACGAGTACCGTGTTTATGAACGCATGTCAGCAGGGATTGGGGCTTCAGTCTACGATGATCAGAATTTTGATACGGTTTACTTTAATGAGGAGTTGGCCCATGATTTTGCGTCCTGGGTGTCTGGGGACTCCATGGAACCCAAATACCAAAATGGTTCAGTGGCTCTGATTCGAGAGACAGGATTTGACTATGATGGGGCGGTTTATGCAGTGGTTTGTAACAATCAGACCTATATCAAGCGGGTTTATCGTGAGGAAGATGGCTTGCGTCTGGTCTCTATCAATCCTAAATACAAAGATATTTTCATCTCCTATGAGGAAGATCCTCGGATTGTGGGGATTATCGTTGGGAACTTTGTGCCGATGGAGGGTTAGACTATGGGCTACTTTGATTATTCCAGAGAGCCCAAAAGTGACATTGCCTTTGTCGATATGAAATCCTTTTATGCTAGTGTTGAGTGCGTGAAAAGGGGATTACATCCGCTGAAAACCTCGCTTTGTGTCATGAGTCGAGCGGATAATTCAACTGGTCTTATCCTAGCCTCCTCTCCCCTGTTTAAGAAGATTTTTGGCAAGTCAAATGTTGGTCGGGCCTATGATTTGCCTTTTGATATCAAAACGCGAAAATTTTCCTATTACAATGCTCGAAAGCAAGGGCTACCTACCGACTCAGACTATGTTCGCTACATCGAAGATTGGGCTCAAGTTACCTTGATTGTCCCTCCTCGAATGGACGAGTACATTGCAGTCAATATGGAAATCCAGCGAATCTTTCAAAACTATGGCGGTCCAGATGATATTTATCCCTACTCTATCGATGAGGGCTTTATTGATCTGACTAGTTCACTCAACTATTTCATCCCAGATAAGAATCTCTCTCGCAAAGACAAGCTGGATCTGCTTTCTGCCCGTATTCAGAGGGATATTTGGAGGCAGACAGGGATTTACTCTACAGTAGGTATGTCCAATGCCAATCCCTTACTAGCCAAGTTGGCTCTGGATAATGAGGCCAAGCACACTCCGACCATGAGGGCCAACTGGTCTTACCAGGATGTGGAAGAGAAGGTCTGGTCCATTCCCAAGATGACCGACTTTTGGGGAATTGGCAGGCGGATGGAGAAACGCTTGCATGCTCTGGGGATTTATTCCATCAAGAAATTGGCAACCAGCAATCCCGACCAGCTAAAAAAAGCTCTGGGTCAGGCTGGTCTTCGTTTGTGGTTTCATGCTAACGGAATTGATGAGAGCAATGTTCATAAGCCTTATAAAGCCAAATCCAAGGGCTTGGGGAATTCTCAAATCTTGCCGAGAGACTACGTGAAGCTACGTGATATTGAAATTATTCTCCGGGAAATGGCGGAGCAGGTGGCTATTAGATTGAGAAGGTCTGGCAAGAAAATAACCCTTGTCTCTATCTATGTCGGTTTCTCTAAACAGGAGGTCAGGTCGTCTATTCACACACAAATAAAGATCGAACCGACCAATAATACAGCTGTCTTAACGGATTATGTTTTGAAGTTATTTCATAACAAATACACTTCAGGAGCAGTCAGAAGTGTTGGAGTCAACTATTCAGGATTTGTGGATGAGTCCTTTGGTTTGATTTCCCTTTTTGATGATGTTGATAAGTTAGAAAAAGAAGAAAGGCTCCAGACGGCCATTGACTCCATTCGGGAACAATTTGGTTTCACTTCACTCTTAAAAGCCAATGCACTGGAAGAAGCCTCTAGGAGTCTTGCCAGAAGCAAGCTGATTGGGGGACATTCTGCTGGAGGATTAGATGGATTAAAATGATTGATCGTTCTTATTTACCCTTTCAATCCGCGCGAGATTATCAAGATCCAGGGATGCAGAAGTGGATGGGATTTTACCTCTCAGAACACACTAGTTCGCTCAGTGAAGAAAAAAAACGTGTTGATTTTTCGATAGATTTGGACCCAGTTGAGAAGCTACACTTGCTTTCTCAGCTTTATGTTGGCCAACTGAAGGGAAGTTTTGTGGTCAAGGAAAAGAATCAGAAAACCACGATCATAGGTGAAGTGAGCGAATTATCACCTCAAACTCTATCTATTAGAACAAATGAGGGATATAGACTGATCGAGCTTACAGATATCCTCGAAATTAGACTGTGGGAGGAGGGAGTGTATGACTAGAAAGGAGCTGTATGAAAACAAACTGCAGATGGATTATTTTTCAGATAACTATATTCGTTTCGAAGAGGATTTTCAAAAATACTCTGCCATGAACGTACCCTTGACTTTCTTGATTGATGACATCCTACGAACCATGGCGATGAATCAGAAAAACTACTTTGTTTTAAACAAGGAAAATGCCAAGGATGGGCGGGAGCATAGCTTTTATTTTAGGGTGGTAACGGAAAAAGCGTGTCCCAGAAATAGGACCTATGTATATGTTGGGGTTAAAAATAGTGACCAGTAGATTTGGTAGGAGATGAACTCGTTTTTTGGTGTACCCCATTGCAGCTATCTGAAGAGGACTTGCAGAAGCTTATTATGGTCTTTCTGACGAGATTAGACAAGAAGCCCTATCTTTTTTAGATAATCGTTTACTTGAAATTGTTGTTGAATTTGAAAATACTTATCCCAAATAATCATTCTGTTTTATAGATACTAAGATATCCATAGATGGGCTAGTCGTCACCTTAAACTCACGTTTCTTGTCGTAAACACGAGTTTTAAAGAAGTCAGTTAAAACATTATTGTCATTTGAAGCACAGATCAATTTGCCAACTGGTAGGCCGATTTGTTTAGCATAAAAGGCAGCCAAGATATTGCCGAAATTTCCAGTTGGAACAGTGAAGTTGACCTTTTCACCAGCCGCAATCTCACCAGTTTTCACCAACTGGGCGAAGGCATAGACATAACACACAACCTGT
>NZ_CAJZDT010000124.1:0-5636 GCF_915066115.1 uncultured Streptococcus sp.
GGAGAGATTTATCCTGAGTCTTTTCTAGAAGGTGTTTCCAAGATTCTACAAGTCTAGATTCGTCTTGATATGGCGTATAGACTAAGAGATATAGGGCTTCCTCAACCTCTGAAGGATTTAGCAAATTATAAGAATGAATATCGAATGGTTCTTCTGAATCTGCTTGTAATTCCTCAAAATAAGCTAGAAGTTCATCATAGGCTTTTTGGTCCTCATTAGTCTTTACTTGATCTATCATATCAAGAATATAAGCCAATACTGGAATGCAAGTAATCATTTGTTTACTGTTATTCAACAGAAAAAGAACCGTACTCGGAGAAAAAGATTGTTTAAAAAATTTTATCCAAACCCCAATTTGATTGACTTTTTTGGAATCTTCGAGGATTGCTTGACATAAACGATAAGAAGCATACAAATTTGAAATTTCTTTTTTTGCATCTTCAAGGGACTCTCCATTTTTGTAGGCAGTAGCTCTTTTAACCTTCCAATGCTTAAGTTTATAGTAATAACCCCAGTACTTAAAGTCTGGTACATAGTCTTCCAGTAAGGGAATGATGATAGAGAATTGCTCAGGTTTGTTAAAAATATAAACATCCATTTCTTCTAAAACAGACTGAACAGTGCTCATATCATATCGATACTGACTAAAAAACTGTTTCCAAAGATGTTCTTGTTCTTCTATGGTATAGTCAGGATTCCCTACAATACTTTCAATCGCATTTCGAATCAAATACTCTGACTCTATATAATCACTGAAATCTAAGACATTTCTAGATGCAGCTACCTCTTGAGAACTTGTATCTTCATTGACCGTTACAAAATTTAGTCGAGGAGCGACTGGTTCATTGTAGCTTTCATTTGAAGCAGCAGTCTCATGAACATCTCCGAAGTCAAGAGAAGGTTGTGCAGTATCTACTTGCTCAGTTTTCTCCTCAGACTTAAATAATTCAAAATCAAGTGAATTGGTAGCAGAGTTTGTCGTTCTGTTTTCTTGCTCATTGATCTGCTGAGTGGAGCTAGTTTCACTTCTACCACTTTCTTGCCTGGTCTTTTTAGACCGTGCTTCTCTCAAAGCAGACTGGTAGGCTTCCACAATTTGTTGGTAGATTTCTGGGTGGTCCTCTGGGTGATAGAGTCGAACCAGCTCTGCATAACGTCTTCTAATAAGCTTAACGTCATGAGTTGGCTCAATTCCTAAGATTTCCCATTTGTTCATACAATCCCCTCTCATAGACCTCGTTCTAGAAATTCTAGATAGTTAGAAAATGATTGATAAAGTTTTGGTAAATGATATATAGATGCTTGTTTGACTTCTTCTTCAAAGCGTCTAGTTTCTTCCATCAACTCATCTCTTCTTCTCCCTAATAGCATGCTATACACACGATTGGCTTTTTCAATCAAGAAACGGTAAACTTCAGTTTCCTGGGCATTAATCTTATAGCGAGTTAGCTCGGCTTGTTTTTCTTTGATTTCCTCTTCAGTCAGAGTGATACTCTCTTGAAGAATAACATGGTTAAAGACTTCCTGTGTTGAGTCGATGGTTACTTCTACATCTAAAATCCCATTTAAGTCGTAGGTGAATCGTATAGTGAGACCTTCGTTAACTTCATGGTTTACAGGCACAGGAACTTCCAATTCTCCTAGAAATAAGTTTTGTGAAGCCTTCATCATTTCTCCTTGATAGACTTCTACTCTCACTTGACTTTGTCCCAGTTCTGCAGTGTAATAATGTTCCTTTTTTGAAGCAGGTAAAGGAGAATTGCGTTCGATAATCGGAGAAAAACGATCACCCACTACTGAAGTTCCAAGCGTAAAAGGACAAATATCTGATAACAATAAGTCTCGAACTTCTCCCTGACGCCCCTTTATTCCCGCTAGAAGAGCACAACCTTTTGCAATCATTTTATCAGGATCGTCAGTTAATTGAACCGCTTGGTCAATACAGTAAGATAGAAAGTCTTGAACTAAACGAAGTTTTGAGGTACCGCCGACAAGGACAAAATTTTCAGAAGACACATAACTATATTGGGCATCCCTCAAGGCTCTATCTAATACAGACTTAAGTCGGGCAAGCAAAGGCTGACAAAGCTCATAAAATCTCTGATAAGTTAGGTCTAAAGAGTATTCCTTTTCCTGATCCATTACTAGCATCTGCACTTCTTCATTGATATTTAGATTCAACTTTGCCTTCTCAGCTTGAACCAGTATCTTGCTGTAAAACTCTCGTGAAATAGATTTCCTAGACAAGTGATTTGAAGTTAAAAATTCCTCAGCAATTGCTGCAGTAAAATCCTCTCCTCCCAATCGATTATCACCTGCGATAGACACAATCTCTACAACGTTATCAAACAACTCAACAACCGAGATATCTAGCGTACCCCCACCAAAATCGACAACCACAAAAGATTGATCTTCTTGATTACTCATAGATTTTTTTGCAAGAGCGGCTGCGGAAGGTTCATTGATGATACGCTCTATTTTAACCCCTGCAAATTGCCCTGCCAATTTTGTAGCATAGCGTTGTGCATCGTTAAAATAGGCTGGTACACTGACAATGACTTCCTCAACTTTCTCACCAAGGAAACTCTCTGCATCATCCACTAATTTTCGAATGACAAAAGAACTTAGTTCATCCGCTTTATAAGTTCTATTTCCTAGCGTCAACTCATGCTTGGTCCCCATAAAACGCTTGAACTGAGAAACCGTCTTATCCGGGTGGGTCACCAAGCGTTCCTTAGCAATTTTTCCAACTATGATTTCATCATTGTCATCTAAAGTCACAACAGAAGGAGTCAAATACTCACCAAAAGCATTGGGAATCAGCTTGACCTGGCCATCTTGATATACCCCTACTAAAGAATTAGTCGTTCCTAAATCAATACCTACTATCATCTTCTTCTAACTCCAAATCTTTTTTAGATATTCCTATTATACAGGAAATATCCTATTTTCTTTGAAAAAATCTGTGATTTACTGTTTAAAATAGAAAATCATTTATGAAAAAACAAAAAAGTTTCACCCTACTCCTGCGGTAAAACCACGAGAGTACGAATGAAACAGTTTGTTATTATTTACCAAGTTTTGCTTTAGCTGCATCTGCAAGAGCTGTGAAAGCTGCTGCATCGTTAACAGCCAAGTCAGCAAGCATTTTACGGTTAACTTCGATCTCAGCCAATTTCAAACCATGCATCAATTGTGAGTATGAAAGTCCGTTCATACGAGCTGCCGCGTTGATACGAGTGATCCACAATTTGCGGAAGTCACGTTTTTTCTGACGACGGTCACGGTATGCATAGTAGTAAGAGTTCATTACTTGTTCTTTTGCAGTACGGAACAAGATGTGTTTAGCTCCATAGTAACCTTTTGCTAATTTAAGAATACGTTTACGACGTTTGCGTGATACAACGCCACCTTTAACACGTGCCATGTTTTATTTCCTCCAAATATTTCCTAGAATTGTTTACTTACAGTCAAGCTATTATTTCAAGCGAGTAAGCATTGCTTTGATACGTTTGTAATCTCCTGAATGCACCATAGATGCTTTACGAAGATGACGACGTTGTTTCTTAGTTTTTCCGTGGAAACGGTGAGAAGTGTAAGCACGGAAACGTTTAAGTCCACCAGAACCTGTACGTTTGAAACGTTTAGCTGATGCGCGGTGTGTTTTTTGTTTTGGCATGATTTTTTCTCCTTTATTTAACTTTCTGACAATTATTTTTTGTCAGTCGCTGGCGCCAATTGCATGAACATTTGACGTCCATCCATTTTAGCACGTTGTTCGATGATGGCAATATCTTGAGTTGCTTCAGCAAACTCAGCTAAAACTTTTGCACCAATCTCTTTATGGGTAATCATACGACCCTTAAAGCGAATAGATACCTTAACTTTATTTCCTTTTTCAAGGAATTTGCGTGCATTGCGAAGTTTTGTATCAAAGTCACCCTTGTCAATCGTTGGACTTAGACGAACTTCTTTCACAGTAACAACACTTTGTTTTTTACGTTGTTCTTTTTGCTTCTTCTGGTACTCAAATTTGAACTTACCGTAGTCCATAATTTTTGCAACAGGCGGTTTTGCTTGGGGTTGAATCAATACTAGGTCAACATTAGCGTTATCAGCCAAAGCTTGCGCTTCACTGAGTGGCTTGATGCCTAGCTGCTCTCCTTCAAGACCAATCAAGCGAACTTCACGTACACGAATCTCATCATTGATGAATAAGTCTTGCTTTGCTATGGTTTTCACCTCTTTTGTTTTATTAGAGAAAAACAATAGCGGACTCGTAAATATACAAGCCCGCACGTTATGATAGCGTTTCTTAGAAACTTTTCATCCGTAGGGCCAGGCAACTTAATGTCACAAGGCGAGAAGCTCTCACTTCTGCTTTTCTCAACTTTTATATGATACCAAGTTTTCTAGCCCTTGTCAAGATAAAAAGTTATTTTTTCAAAAAACTTTATCCATTTTATCAAACCGTTTCAATTCGCCAACTATTCCACCCTTTAAAGCGTATAGCTCCATGCTGGTCAGTCCAATAAACTTTGCTATTAATACCCTCCAGTCGTGTCAAGTTTTCCTGATGGGTTAGTTTCGTTCGATTGCTCTTTCCAACTGAGATGAGAGTCATCTCTGGTTTGAGTTTTTCTAGAAAGGCTGAACTTGATGATTTTTTAGAGCCATGTTGGCTAGCTTTCAAAACGTCCACTTCTAGGTCAGGATATTGCCTCAGCAAGTCCTTCTCTCCTTTTTCCTCCAAATTTCCTGTGAAAAGAAAGTTTTTATCCAAGAGTTTTCCATACAAAACCAGGGAATCTTCATGATCTCCATCTCCAATTTTACTTGGAGATAGGACTTCTAACTGACTTCCAAAAATTGGCAAGTTCTCTCCTGCTGTTATACTTCTAACTTTTGTTTGGGTCGCTTGTAGTTCTGCCACAAATTGCTTCTGTTTCAAACTGCCTTTTGACACTAAAATTTCACCTACATGGAAAGCCTTGGTCACCTCCAGCAAATCTCCAACATGTTCCTTGTCCGTATTTGTCAAAATCAGCTGGTCAATCTTGGCTACTCCTCGACCTTTTAGATAGGGAATCAAGCTTCGCTGGGCGTTGCTTGTCGTCGTCTTTTCTTGCCATTTTTCGATTTTCTTGCTAGATTCTGCCTTGCCGCCGACATCTATAAGAATGATCTTACCAGTTACATCCCGTAGGAAAATACTTTCGCCTTGCCCCACATCCAGCATGGTAATTTCATTTTCCAGTGGATGCTTGGTCAAGAAAAAGAGACCCGTAATCAATAAGCTCAATACTGCTAGCCTTTTAATGTTTTTCCTCAAATCATATACTAAAGCCAAGGAAATTAACAATAAAATTAAAATCCATGCATTGGGTTGTCCAAAGACAAGCGGTCTACTTACCACCTGTGATACCAAGCGAATCATTCCCTCCAACCATTCAAAGATAAAGTTCAGCTGAATGACTGGATAGAGAAAGGAAAGGGCAAATAAGACAGACAAGAGCGGTAAGAAGACCAAGTCAAAAAGAAAGGAAAAGGCAAAGGTTAAAAGGATGGACCAAGGTTGAAATTCCGCAAAATAGAAGGATAGAATGGGTAATATTCCCAAAGAAATAACCAGACTT
>NZ_CAJZDT010000125.1:0-5579 GCF_915066115.1 uncultured Streptococcus sp.
AAAGCAGTGCTTTAAGCAACCTGCGGTTAGTTTCCTAGTTTGCTCTTTGATTTTCATTGAGTATAAAATAATCTTCTTCTAGTTTCGCATAAAATGATGAATTTTGTCAAGTTCTAACCAAAAAGAGCCTGAAATTTACTTTCGGGCTCCTCCTCTTATTTAATCTTTTCTTCCTCGTAATCACCCTTGCTACAAACAACCTGCTTACCACCACCACGGACTTTTTTCTCCATAAGGAAGTTGCCACATTTTGGACAGTCACGACCAACAGGCTTATCCCAAGAGGTAAATTCACATTCTGGATAGCGATTACAACCATAGAAAAGGCGGTTACGTTTGGTTTTACGTTCAATGATTTGTCCCTGATGACAACTTGGACACTCAACACCGATTTCTTTCACGATTGCTTGGGTATGACGGCAATCTGGGAAATTGCTACAAGCGTAGAACTTGCCAAAACGACCAAGTTTAATGACCATTGGACTGCCACACACTTCACAGTCAAATCCAGCCGGTTCATCCTTGATTTGGATTTTCTCCATTTCTTCTTCAGCCTTGGCAACTTCTTTAGAGAATGGTTTGTAAAAGGCATCAATAACATGTTGCCACTGCTCTTTCCCGACTTCGACATCATCCAGTTTGCCTTCCATTTCAGCTGTGAAGGTTACGTTTACGATATCTGGGAAATATTCAACGATAAGCTTGTTAACAATTTCTCCCAACTCTGTCGGTTCAAAGCGTTTAGCTGCAAGGCGAACATAATAGCGTTTCTGAATAGTTTCAATGGTTGGGGCGTAGGTTGACGGACGTCCAACCCCATTTTCCTCCAAGGTCTTGATCAGTGTCGCTTCAGAATAGCGAGCAGGCGGTTGAGTGAAATGTTGCTCTGGTTTGCTATTAACCTGTTTGACCACATCTCCAACAGCCATGTCTGGTAACATCTTATTCTTATCAGAATCATTATAAATGGCAAGATAACCATCAAACTTAACCTGACTACCATTGGCAGCAAATTGAACTCCATTTTGCGACAATTTAACAGCCATAGTATCAAAGACAGCAGCTGTCATCTGGCTAGCCACAAAACGATTCCAGATAAGAGTATAAAGCTTGAGCTGATCCTTATCCAGATACTTAGCGATGCTTTCAGGTGTATTAAAGACACTAGACGGGCGAATAGCCTCGTGGGCATCCTGAGCTCCGGAAGCATTTTTGACCTTGCTACCATGCTTAGAGTACTTGCTACCAAAACGGTCCGTAATGAAACTTGCTGCTTCGTTCTGTGCTACAGGACTGATACGAGTCGAATCGGTACGCATATAGGTGATCAAACCTTGGACACCAGAACCAATATTAATCCCTTCATAGAGCTGTTGGGCAACCATCATGGTCTTTCGAGTACGGAAATTGATTTTATTAGCCGCATCCATCTGCATGGATGAAGTGGTATAGGGTAAAGGAGCATTGCGCTTGCGCTCTTTCTTATCCACCTGATCCACTGAAAAGTCTTTACTAGTCAGACGAGACAAGACTTCCTTAACCTCGTCATTGCTAGTCAGTTTCAGCTTTTTACCATCTACTCCATAGAAGGAAGCCTGAAATTGCTTGGTTCCCTTTTTAAAGACGCCATCAATTGTCCAGTATTCCTCTGGCTGGAAAGCATTGATTTCATTCTCACGGTCAATGATGAGTTTAAGGGCAATAGACTGTACGCGCCCTGCTGACAAGCCCTTTTTGACCTTCTTCCACAAAATTGGAGAAATCGAATAGCCTACCAAGCGGTCCAAGACCCGACGAGCCTGTTGGGCATCGACCAAATCCATATCAATCTTGCGCGGTTCTTTAAAAGCATTTTTGACTGCATCCTTGGTGATTTCATTGAAGACCACACGGTTGGCATCATTTTCATCCAAGTTGAGAATATGGGCCAAATGCCAAGAAATCGCTTCTCCTTCACGGTCCGGGTCACTCGCGAGAAAAACTTTATTAGCTTTTTTAGCTTCTTTTTTCAAGTCATTGATGAGAGGACCTTTTCCTCGGATATTGATATATTGCGGTTCATAATTATTTTCAATATCGACGGACATACTGGATTTCTTCAAATCACGGATATGCCCAACACTGGCTAAAACCTTGTAATTTCTGCCTAGATATTTCTCAATCGTTTTCGCCTTAGCAGGCGACTCCACGATGACTAGATTTTTTTTTACTGTTGATTTTTTCTTTTTTGTTGCCGTAGCCACAGTATCACACCTTTTCAAAGTAATAAACTTTATAAAGTGTAAACCATTTTGCCATAACTGTCAAGACTTAGCTCCTATATATAGAAGAAAAATTTGTCTAGTAAGCGAAATTTCATCTTAAAATTCAAATTCCGCAAGCACATCTTGCCCGCTGGTGACCAATTTTGCTCCTTCCTGAATCAAATGATGGCAACCGTCTGATAGTCCATCTAAAATGCTACCAGGAATAGCAAAGACATCGCGCCCTTCTTCCATTGCTCGCTCACAGGTAATAAGACTACCTGAGCGCATCTTAGCCTCTGCTACAATCACGCCACGGCAAAGTCCAGCAATGATGCGATTACGGGCAGGAAAATGAAATTTCAGAGGCTGTTCGCCAGGTCCATATTCACTAAGAACCAGGTGATCATTGCCGATGTAGTCTTGCAAGCGTTTATTGGCTTTAGGATAAAACACATCTAGTCCTGTTCCAATCACTGCAATGGTTTTTCCGCCATTCTGAAGAACTGCCATATGAGCTGCTGTGTCAATGCCCTTGGCTAGTCCACTGACGATAACCAGTTCATTTTCCAAGCCCTGAATGACTTTTTCAACTGACTTAGCTCCCTGTTTGCTACAAGCACGACTTCCTACGACTGCTACCTTCGGGAATTTCAAGAGGTCAAGATTTCCCTTGTAAAATAAAAGTACAGGCGCATCATATATTTCACTCAAATCCCAAGGGTAACAGTCATCTAAAATAGAGAAAGATGGAAATTTTTGAAATTCTTTCTCCAAATGCGCATCATCTATCTGAAAATAACGTTCCATAAAAACAGCTGGATTTCGGCAACCTGATATATCTGCAATATCACCTAACAACAGTTCTTGATCGACATTTTCACCGTATTCTAGAACGTTTAAAATCTGTTGATTGCTCAAACCTGATTTTTTCAATTTATAGATTTCATAGTTTGTGATTTTCATAAATATCTCCATTTCTTTTTCTACTCATCTATTTATTCGTAAAAACTCAAAAAACATCCGACTATTTTAGTCAGATGTTGGAATCTTTAATTTTCATTTTTAAGAATTTCTTCCAATTTATGATAATCTTGGACACTGTCAATTTCATAGATGCTGTTGCCTTCTAATTCTTCAACATAGACATCTAGTTCTTTGATATTATCCTTAACCATATTATCCCAATAGAGGTCAACAAATTCACCACTTGCATAAGCCTTGTCGATAAAGCTGACAATCTTTTCTGCAGTTGGAGCATCCCAGAAGGATACACCACTAAGGATGCGACCTGCCTTGCTATCAACAATAATGTCTTGAACCTTGTAGTCATCTCCATAGACCAAGAACCATTCGTTGGTACAATCTTCACGATAAACACTAAAATAAGTCGAACGAGTCAAATCATTACGGAACATATTTTTAAAGAGATAATTATCGGCATCAATAACATAACTGTTGGCCAATTCTTCTTTTACAAGATAGAGAGAATAAAAGTTATTGTAGTCAGCGTATTTATCATTGAAGACAAGGCGAACCCCATATTTTTCTTTCAAGTAATCGAATTGTTCTTTAAGGTAACCAACAATGAAGATGTCATTGCTTCCTTTTTCTTTTAAAAACTCAATTTGGTATTCAATCAAGGGTTTTTGATTAACCTGAACCAAGGCTTTAGGAGTATTTTCAGTCATAGGACGCAAGCGAGTTCCCAATCCAGCTGCTAAGATAATGGATTTCACACGAATCTCCTTTATTCTTTAATAATAATATAAACTCCAGCAATAACGACAAGTGACGTAATAATTGTCAGCATATCTAGCGGTGCACCCAAGAAAACAATTGCAAACAAGACTGTCCATACTACATAGCTCACATTCAAGCCTGTAGCCTTGACTGGTTGCAAGCGATTGATAGCGATATAATAAGCCAAATAGGAAATCATATCAAAGGCTGCAAAGACAATCATAAGACTTAACAATTGTCCATTGGCCACTTCTGCAAATGACTGATGAGAGAAGAGCACAATCACAAGATAGGACAAGAATGAAGTCACTTGACGAATCAAGAGGGCTTCGATTTCACTCAGTTCACTTTCCATGGCAAAAGAGCTAAGAACACTCTCACTTCCCCATGCAATAGCACAAACCAAAGCACAGAGAATCCCAATGTAGTAGGAATTGACCTGTTCAACCATATAGGTCTGAGCAATTATCCCTCCAATAATTAAGACAATCCCAAACACAGTATTTTTTGAAATCTTGTGCTTTAAAAAGAAGAAAGCCAATAAAACCGAAATCGCAGGGTAAATAGCCGACACAGATGAAGCTAAGGAACTTCCGATATACTTAACCGCATAAAGATTGGCCTGCATACCGATAGGGCCTGCTAGCCAGGCTCCGATGATAACACTAGCATTGCGAATATTTAAGAAAATTGAGAGACGAACTTTTCCTTCTTTTACCAAGAGAAAAGCTAGTAAGATAAAGATACTCAAGAAATCGTGAGCAGCGGCCACCACAAAGGGAGACAAATCTGTAAAAATCGAAAAGATATAAGCACTAATCGTTAGACCTAACCCCCAGAAAATACCTGAAAGTAGACCAAAAGAAACTCCACTTTTATTTTTCATCTGAACCTCCATAATAGGCCAAACCTTTAACAGCTCTTTGGTAACGATTCACACCATAGTCACCAAAATCTGCGCCTTGCTCTTCCTTATAGACAGTCCATAGACTCCAAATAGTATCTTGCAAAATTTTATAGATCGCAATCTTTTCACAAGAGACAGGTGTTTACTCACTCTCATAGTGAGACAATAAGGCTTCTTCCTCTTGACGAGTGAATTCAGACTCTAAAAAGAGAGCAGCCAAATCCCACATTGGATCGTTCATTGATGAATATTCCCAGTCAATCAGATAAAGTCGTCCTTGAGGTGATTCGATAAAGTTTTCAGGCACCAAAACGATATGACAAGATTTTCTGTCAACACCTAAGTCAGCTAGTCTTTTCCCTAAAGAGAAGACTGCATTTCGAACAGCTTCATAGTTGGCATAAGGGATTTTTTCCTCAATCAAGGATTCGTATTTCTTGATTTCTTCGAAAGGAGCAAATTCTCCTCTTAATTCCTTGCCAGAAGCATGAATGGTTTGTAAAATTGGAGCAATTTCATCAAATTTGGTCTTGATTGTAGTTGAATCAAGCGTAATCGCAGATTCGATATACTCATTTACTTTGAAACCAACTTCAATATCAAAAAGATAATTTTTTACATCTAAGTCTAAATCCTTTAGTAGTTCAAGATTGTACTTTTCATCTTGACGATTGATCAGCTTTTCT
>NZ_CAJZDT010000126.1:0-5460 GCF_915066115.1 uncultured Streptococcus sp.
TTCATTTGAAAAAAATCGCCAAAAAGTATTTAATAATTTAGGTAATCTATTTGAATTTGTGAAAGAGTTAGGAAGCTTGTTCGGTGATACGATATATAGTTGGCAGGAATCGGAAGATTGGACAGAACAAGAAAAATTCTATATGGAACAAGAGCTTCTAGGGGTAGGAGTTAGCAAACACCCCCTACAAGCTATTGCAAGTAAAGCTATTTACCCGATTACAGCAATTGGGAATTTGTCAGAAAATAGCTATGCTATTATCTTGGTTGAAGTTCAGAAGATAAAAGTAATTCGTACCAAAAAGGGTGAAAATATGGCCTTTTTACAGGTGGATGATAGTAAGAAAAAATTAGATGTTACCCTCTTTTCAGATTTATATAAACAGGTTGGACAAGAAGTAAGAGAGGGAGCTTTCTACTATATTAAAGGGAAAGTCCAGTCACGTGACGGTCGTCTGCAAATGATTGCACAAGAAATAAGAGAAGCAGTGGCTGAGCGCTTTTGGATTCAGGTGAAAAATCATGAATCGGATCAAGAAATATCACGTATTTTAGATCAATATAAAGGCCCAATCCCAGTCATTATCAGGTATGAAGAGGAACAGAGAACGATTGTTTCTCCCAATCATTTTGTAGCTAAATCTGATGAATTAGAAGCGAAATTAGGTGGAATCGTTATGAAAACGATTTATCGCTAAAATTACGGAAAATAGAAGAATTTTCCAATTAAATGTGGTATAATCAGTAAGAATGTTAAAAGAAAAAGGAGCATAACCAATATGAAACGTATTGCTGTTTTGACTAGTGGTGGAGACGCCCCTGGTATGAACGCTGCCATCCGTGCAGTTGTTCGTCAAGCAATTTCAGAAGGAATGGAAGTATTTGGTATCTATGATGGATATGCTGGTATGGTTGCTGGTGAAATTCATCCCCTAGATGCAGCTTCAGTAGGAGACATCATTTCTCGTGGTGGTACTTTCCTTCACTCAGCTCGCTACCCAGAGTTCGCTCAACTTGAAGGGCAACTTAAAGGGATTGAGCAATTGAAAAAACACGGGATTGAAGGTGTAGTTGTTATCGGTGGTGACGGATCTTACCACGGTGCTATGCGTTTGACTGAACATGGCTTCCCAGCTATCGGTCTTCCAGGTACAATCGATAACGATATCGTTGGTACTGACTTTACAATCGGTTTTGACACAGCGGTTACGACTGCTATGGACGCTATCGATAAGATTCGTGATACATCATCAAGTCACCGTCGTACTTTTGTTATCGAAGTTATGGGACGTAACGCAGGTGATATCGCTCTTTGGGCTGGTATTGCAACTGGTGCTGATGAAATCATCATTCCTGAAGAAGGATTCAAGATGGAAGATATCGTAGCAAGTATCAAAGCTGGTTATGAGTGTGGTAAAAAACACAACATCATCGTCTTGGCAGAAGGTGTGATGTCAGCAGCTGAATTTGGTCAAAAACTAAAAGAAGCTGGAGATACAAGCGACCTTCGTGTAACAGAACTTGGTCATATTCAACGTGGTGGTTCTCCAACTGCGCGTGACCGTGTTTTGGCATCACGTATGGGTGCTCATGCTGTTAAACTTCTTAAAGAAGGTATCGGTGGTGTTGCGGTTGGTATCCGTAACGAGAAAATGGTTGAAAACCCAATTCTTGGAACTGCAGAAGAAGGAGCATTGTTTAGCTTAACTGCAGATGGTAAGATTGTGGTTAACAACCCACATAAGGCTGACCTTGAGCTATCTAGCTTGAATAAGAGCTTGTCATAATTTATAATTTAGTTAATAAGACCAAAAAGGTTATATATAAAGGAGTCACAAAAATCATGAACAAACGTGTAAAAATCGTTGCAACTTTGGGACCTGCGGTAGAAATCCGTGGTGGTAAAAAATTCGGTGATGACGGTTACTGGGGTGAAAAACTTGATGTTGAAGCTTCAGCTAAAAACATTGCTAAATTGATTGAAGCTGGTGCTAACACATTCCGTTTCAACTTCTCACACGGTGATCACCAAGAACAAGGTGACCGTATGGCAACTGTTAAACTTGCTGAAAAACTTGCAGGTAAAAAAGTTGGTTTCCTTCTTGATACAAAAGGACCAGAAATCCGAACTGAATTGTTTGAAGGAGATGCAAAAGAGTACTCTTACACAACTGGTGAAAAAATCCGTGTTGCTACTAAACAAGGAATCAAATCAACTCGTGATGTGATCGCATTGAACGTTGCTGGTGCTCTTGATATCTATGATGATGTTGAAGTTGGTCGTCAAGTTTTGGTTGACGATGGTAAACTTGGTCTTCGTGTGGTTGCTAAAGACGATGCAACTCGTGAATTTGAAGTTGAAGTTGAAAACGATGGCGTAATTGCTAAACAAAAAGGTGTTAACATCCCTAACACTAAAATTCCTTTCCCAGCTCTTGCTGAACGCGATAACGATGACATCCGCTTCGGTCTTGAACAAGGTATCAACTTCATCGCTATTTCATTCGTACGTACTGCAAAAGACGTTAACGAAGTTCGTGCAATCTGTGAAGAAACTGGTAACGGTCACGTTCAATTGTTCGCTAAAATCGAAAACCAACAAGGTATCGATAACTTGGATGAAATCATTGAAGCTGCTGATGGTATCATGATCGCTCGTGGTGACATGGGTATCGAAGTACCATTCGAAATGGTTCCAGTTTACCAAAAAATGATCATCAAGAAAGTCAATGCTGCAGGTAAAGTTGTTATCACTGCAACGAACATGCTTGAAACAATGACTGAAAAACCACGTGCAACTCGTTCAGAAGTGTCAGACGTATTCAACGCTGTTATCGACGGTACTGATGCTACAATGCTTTCAGGTGAGTCTGCAAACGGTAAATACCCACTTGAGTCAGTAACTACAATGGCTACAATTGATAAGAATGCTCAAACTCTTCTTAACGAATACGGACGTTTGAACTCAGATTCATTCGAACGTAACTCTAAGACAGAAGTAATGGCTTCAGCTGTTAAAGATGCTACTAACTCAATGGATATCAAATTGGTTGTAACTCTTACTAAGACAGGTCATACTGCACGTTTGATTTCTAAATACCGTCCAAATGCTGACATCTTGGCATTGACATTCGACGAATTGACAGAACGTGGATTGATGTTGAACTGGGGTGTTATCCCAATGTTGACAGATGCTCCATCATCAACTGACGATATGTTCGAAATCGCTGAACGTAAAGCAGTTGAAGCAGGACTTGTACAATCAGGTGACGATATCGTTATCGTAGCTGGTGTACCAGTTGGAGAAGCTGTTCGTACAAACACAATGCGTATCCGTACAGTACGTTAATCTAATATTAAAAAGCCTATCATATCAAGCTTTATAGCTTGTATGATAGGTCTTTTTCTGTATCAGGGGGCAAAAAAGGGGCAAAACTTTGTAAGAAACTCAGTTACCAATAAAATCCGATTCAGCTAATATAATCGAAAATGATGGAAAAAAGGGTGAATTTATGATATACTTTAGAGTAGGACCTTTTTAGAAATTTTGAAAGAGTATTAAAAATTTAAAATGAGAAAAATTGTTATCAATGGTGGCTTGCCCCTGCAAGGTGAGATTACCATTAGTGGTGCAAAAAATAGTGTTGTAGCTTTAATTCCAGCTATTATTTTGGCAGATGATGTTGTGACTTTAGATTGTGTACCTGATATTTCTGATGTTGCTAGTCTTGTCGAAATCATGGAATTGATGGGAGCTACTGTTAAGCGTTATGACGATGTATTGGAGATTGACCCAAGAGGTGTTCAAAATATTCCAATGCCTTATGGGAAAATTAACAGTCTTCGTGCATCTTATTATTTTTATGGAAGTCTTTTAGGTCGCTTTGGTGAAGCTACAGTTGGCCTACCTGGAGGATGTGATCTTGGCCCTCGTCCGATTGATCTACATCTTAAGGCTTTTGCAGCTATGGGTGCCACTGTTAGCTACGAGGGAGATAACATGAAGTTATCTGCTAAAGATTCAGGACTCCATGGTGCAAGTATTTACATGGACACAGTTAGTGTAGGTGCGACGATTAATACAATGATTGCTGCGGTTAAAGCAAGTGGCCGTACTATTATTGAAAATGCAGCTCGTGAGCCTGAGATTATTGATGTAGCTACTCTCTTGAATAATATGGGAGCTCATATCCGTGGTGCAGGAACCAATATTATCATTATTGATGGTGTTGAAAGATTACACGGAACGCGTCATCAGGTGATTCCAGATCGTATTGAAGCTGGAACGTATATTTCTTTAGCTGCTGCAGTTGGTAAGGGAATTCGTATTAATAATGTACTATACGAGCACTTAGAAGGTTTCATTGCGAAGTTGGAAGAAATGGGAGTTCGAATGACTGTATCTGAAGACAGCATTTTTGTCGAGGAACAGTCTAATTTGAAAGCAATCAATATTAAGACAGCTCCTTATCCTGGTTTTGCTACTGACTTGCAACAACCAATTACTCCTCTCTTGTTAACAGCGGAAGGGCGTGGTACTATTATTGATACCATTTATGAAAAACGTGTAAACCATGTTTTTGAACTAGCAAAGATGGACGCGGATATTACGACTACAAACGACCATATTTTATATACCGGTGGACGTAGTTTACGTGGAGCAAATGTAAAAGCTACTGACCTTAGGGCTGGGGCCGCACTTGTCATTGCTGGTTTGATGGCTGAAGGTAAAACTGAAATTACAAATATTGAGTTCATCTTACGTGGTTACTCAGATATTATTGAAAAATTACGTAATCTAGGAGCGGATATTACACTTGTTGAAGAATAAACCGTAGAGGTGTTTATGAATATTTGGACCAAATTAGCAATGTTTTCTTTTTTTGAAACGGATCGCTTGTATTTGCGTCCTTTCTTTTTTAGTGATAGCCAGGACTTCCACGAGATAGCTTCAAATCCAGAAAATCTTCAATTTATTTTCCCAACTCAGGCAACTCTGGAAGAGAGTCAATATGCACTGGCCAATTATTTTATGAAGTCTCCTTTAGGTGTATGGGCTATTTGTGACAAGAAAACTGAAAAAATGATTGGTTCAATTAAGTTTGAAAAGCTAGATGAAATAAAAAAAGAAGCAGAACTTGGTTCTGACTTAATGAGAACACTTGAAAAACATATTTTATTTGATGTTGTTGATAATAGATGGAGAGGGCATTTAAAATCTCTTGATGCTCTAAGAGAAAGTATTTATTTAAGAGCTTATGGTCAAAGAGATCCAGTGACTGAATATAAATTGATTTCAAGCCAAATATTTGAAGAAATGATTAGTAATATTAAAGAACAAACTACATCTTTCTTATTTAAAGTTGCTGTAAAAACTGAGGAAGAAAGACAAAGTGTAGAAGACTTTGAAGAAGAAGATGTAAAAAAAGTTGGAAACTCTGAAGAATTGTGTTCTTGTGGG
>NZ_CAJZDT010000127.1:0-5316 GCF_915066115.1 uncultured Streptococcus sp.
TTCTCTTTTTTTATTATCAGGAGGAAAAATGACAAAAGAATTACAATCATCACGCTATATCGTCATTTCATTTTTAGTACGTGAAATGGGAATTGACATTGTTGAAGCCATCTCTCTTATGGCTGAATTGGAAAAAAGTGGCTTGGTTCACTTGGAATTAAGTGGAGATTTAACACTCAAAGAACTTGGAGGCGCGCTATGAAAAGAATTACCGCAAACCAATACCAAACTTCAGAACGGTATTATAAATTACCTAAAATTCTTTTTGAGGATGAGAAATATATGGATATGAAACTAGAAGTAAAGGTGGCTTATTCTATTTTAAAAGATCGTTTAGAATTATCTCTCAGTCGTGGTTGGATAGATGAAGAAGGGGCGGTTTATTTAGTATTTTCTAATTCTAAACTGATGAAGCTGTTAGGTTGTTCGAAGTCAAAATTACTGTCCATCAAAAAAATTCTTAAAGAATATGACTTAATTGATGAAGTCCAACAGTCTTCAAGTGAGAAAGGAAGACTAGCTAATAAGATTTATTTAGGTGAATTATCTTCTACCCCAGTAGGTAATTCAAACAGGCCTAGTGTTAAAAAAAGACTAGGCCTGTATGAAAATGAAACGGCCCCCGTCTCACATTTAGCCCCTAGTGAGACTGAAGTTAGTGAGACTAAATATAGTGAGACTGATTCTTTATTTATTGAGGATGAGGAGGATAGGAATACTCAACCTATTTTGAGAAGAAAAGTAGAAAAGGTCACAAAATATGATCGAGATTATATTTGGGGATTGGTACAAGATCAATTTAGACGAGAGGGTTTTTCTGAAACAGCCAGTGAAATTGCTATGACTGATTTTGAGAGAATCTATCAGTATGCTCTAGATAATGTTCACTTTGTTAGACGAGCGGAAGTACTTGCTGAATTTGTGTTTAACGGCTTGTATTCTGTTTGGAATAACCGTGTTAGAAAAGGAGGTGGTTAAATGTCGTCAATCGAGTGGATATTAGTTATTCTTATTGTCATTTCAAGTGGAGTGACAGTTTTGACAATGGTAGTCGATAAGAAAGGGGTGATAAAGAAATGAGATTTATTGATTTATTTTCAGGTATCGGGGGTTTTCGACTAGGAATGGAAAGTGTCGGACATGAGTGTATTGGATTTTGTGAGATTGATAAATTTGCTAGAGAATCTTATAAGTCCATTTTTCAAACGGAAGGAGAAATAGAATTTCATGACATACGAGATGTTTCAGATGACGTATTTAAAAAACTTAGAGGGAAAGTCGATGTCATCTGTGGGGGATTCCCTTGTCAAGCATTTTCAATCGCAGGAAGACGATTGGGATTTGAAGATACTAGAGGAACTTTGTTCTTTGAAATTGCTCGAGCGACCAAACAAATCCAACCACGTTTTCTTTTTCTTGAAAATGTTAAAGGCCTACTCAATCACGATAAGGGACGGACGTTCACCACAATCCTTACCACACTTGATGAGTTGGGGTTTGATGTTGAGTGGCAGGTGCTTAACAGTAAGGATTTTGGCGTTCCCCAAAACAGGGAGAGGGTGTTTATTATCGGACATTCTAGAAAGAAAGGTACCAGACTCTTATTTCCTTTCAGACGAGAAGGTCAAGCAACTAACTCTGAGATTTTAAAAACATTAGGGAATTTGAATCCATCAAAAAGTGGCATGAGCGGTAAAGTCTATTATTCAGAAGGTCTTGCGCCAACCTTAGTTCGTGGTAAAGGAGAAGGATTTAAAGTTGCGATTCCTTGTATGACACCAGATAGATTAGAAAAAAGACAAAATGGTAGACGTTTCAAGGATAATCAAGAGCCAATGTTTACTTTAAATACTCAGGATCGCCATGGTATTATCGTTGTTGGAGATTTACCAACTAGCTTTAAGGAAACTGGTCGCGTCTATGGAAGTGAGGGGCTATCTCCAACACTGACTACGATGCAAGGTGGAGATAAAATCCCCAAAATACTGATTCCAGAACCAATCCAATTTCTAAAAGTACGGGAAGCAACGAAAAAAGGATATGCTCAAGCAGAGATTGGGGATTCAATCAATTTAGAAAGACCAAGTTCTCAGTATCGTCGTGGTAGAGTTGGAAAAGGTATAGCGAATACGTTAACAACTAGTGGGCAAATGGGAGTAGTAGTGGCTAGCTATGAAGGGGAAGATAAGCAAGTTTATCATGTAGCCGGTGTCTTAATTGATGGGCAATTTTACCGTTTGAGGATACGAAGAATCACCCCTAAAGAGTGTTTTAGACTGCAGGGATTTCCTGATTGGGCTTTTGAAGCTGCTAGAAAAGTCTCTAGTAATAGTCAGCTCTATAAACAAGCTGGTAATAGTGTAACCGTTCCTGTGATTGCCGCAATCGCAAAGAAATTAAAAGAAGTAGAGGAAAAAGATGAAAGCTTTAAATAAAGAGTCAATACTAGATTGTGATGAATTAGAAACAGAATTACATGATGCAGAAATCAGACAGCTGGATGAACAAATATTTTTGATGCCCAATTATCCATGTGAGTTTGAGGTGACATTTTTAGATGATTACCATAAAAAACACAACTACCCCCTATTTTACGAATCCTATCTTCAAAACATTATGGAATTCCTTGAAAGTCAGGATATAAAGAACGGAGCTGATGCCTTTGTAGATGATCATCAAAATCTTGTTTTTGTTTTATATGGACAAGGCTATCGAGCCGAGGGAAAAGAGGGAATACTTACAACCCAAGTAACTGTAAAAGCTTATGATGAAGACAAGCAACCGATTAACTTCGCAAATTTATTAGATTCCTTAATCGTATCAGAATATCAAATGGAACCGAATCTTTGGGAGGTTTCCCATGATTGACCTCTATCTAAGTAAAAATAACCATAGAAATCAACTTCTTTTAGAATTCTTCCAAAACTATGGCATTGAGGTATCCTGTCATTCGATTTCTGAAATGACAAGGGATAAATTAATTGAGATGATGAGCTATTCTTCAGATTGTTTTGAGTTTTTATCTCCTAATTTATTACGATTTAAGAACCGTGACAATTTAAGACTAACGGATTTCATTGAAATGATATTAAAAAATCCTGAACTAACTATTAGACTTCCTCTTGCGGTTTCAAATAAGAGAGTTTATCCAAATCTGAATTTGGAAGAGGCTAGAGCTTTATTGCCAAGAGATACGAAACAATTGATTTACATGGCACAAACACATTATTTATCTAACTAAAGGAGAATCAATATGGCTGAACGATTTTGGGAGAACTTGTCCATTATTTTGGCTGAAAGAAATATCAGCTGGATTGAGTTAACCAGAAAAATGTTTGCGGGAGAGTTTCACTATCCAAGTGAATTGAATCGTTTGTATCAAAAGATTCGTCACTATAAGATGGAACAACGAATGCCTCAAAGTCCATGGGTAGAAAGGATTGTGCAGGTATTAGATTTAGATTATGAAGATTTATTTCGGAGGTAACTATGAAAAGAATAATTCCAGTTTATATATTCCAACAAGTAAATGTCCTATTGGTATCTCTATACTTACTGAAATTTCTTTGTATCGGTGAGTTAACTATACTACAGATTCTCTATGGTTCGTCACTCATTTCTTTTTTATGGATGTATGGCCAACGTAAAAAAGTGCATAAGGTCAGTATGAAATCTAGGATGAAATGGCTTGGTATTGGATTAGCTAACCTACTGATTATAAGTCTATGTTTTAGCCTGATTCATGCTCAAGGAACTACGAATCAAGCAAACTTAATTGGCCTTCAACATCAAGTTCCTTGGTTTTCATTTTTATTGTTCTTAATCAATGCGAGTATGGTTGAAGAATTTCTGTATCGAGAAATTTTATGGAACTTGGTCAGAAAATTAGATATCAGAATTGCGTTGACAAGTGTTTTATTTGCCTTAGCACATCATCCAGGAACCATTCTAGCTTGGTGTTTATATGTTTCACTTGGGATGTTTTTAGGACTTGTACGCTATAAATCTGACTTATGGGGCAGTATGGGGCTACATTTAGTGTGGAACCTACTAGTTTATAGTTTGCTGCTTTTTTAGAGTAAATTAGCTTGTTTTAGGGAAATGGAATGCTAACGTTATGAAACAATGTTAGTCTTTTATTTCAAAATCTTTGTTTAGAATGAATTTAGCTCTACAGAAAAATAAAAAATGTGATAAAAATTTCAACTACTCTTATCTATAATAAAGCTACCTGTTCTTTGAAAATTGAATCCACTCCGTCTTGATTAGCGTGCCTGTGTAAGTAGGGACTGAGAGTATTTCCCTGTGAAGGGCAACTGGCACAAGACGTGTGTGAGAATTTTCTAACAGACACGGAGTTTATCGTTACCAGACTCAAACGATGCGACAAACTAGATAAAGGAGTTAATCATGAAGGTAGTAAACTTGTATGATTTGAAACAAATGGGAAATAAAGGTGGTTGTACCATCCAATTGATTCATCACTTTCCTTTTGGTATGGGCTTAGGACATCTCAAAAAAGACTACATTGAATTTAAACGTGTTGGTATCGTTGATGGGAAAGCAGTAGAAGTTACTCTTCGAGAACCTTATTCGAGAGATCTACTGCAGGTTGTTAAGTCGATTAAGCAACGTCAGAAATTGATAGCTTATCGTTATAAAGAAGGAAAGCTGCTATTTGTTAAGAAGGAGGTATCAGATGTCCTCTGAACAACAGGAACGAATGGCAGTTCAATATGCTGAGCGTAGTCTTTTATTTACTGTAAAAAGTCTTTTAAAGATTCTAGAATGGTCTAGACGTCAGGCTTTAGCACAGGATTTCGCCTATAAGATAGGGGTACAGAAATTAGAAGAATTGCTACAATCTCCCTATGCGATTGATACGATTAATCTGAAAAAAGATTTTTTAGACAAACCAATTGATATAGAGAAATTTAAAGCTTTTTTAGAAAAAGAAGAGATTCCTTTAGCCATCGCTTGGCAAGGGGATTCTCTACATTTCTACACGAAAGACCGTTCGATTCTGGACAATCATTTAGACCATCTGTTAGAAAAAATGGTTAATAATCCAGAGAAATTAGATGATTTTACCATGGATCAGTCATTAGACGATGCAATTGATGAGGCTAAATCTCAAATTACCTTTAGACAAGAAGGGGCCGTCAAACAGAAAGAGATGGTGAGATGATGTACAGTGGAAAGAAATTCCTACTATTCTTACTGTTAGGTATCTTACTAGGCTATCTTTTTCATCGTTTGACGCTTTTGTATGATTCCTATACTGGAAATAGCTTAGATAAATGGACTCATCTTCTG
>NZ_CAJZDT010000128.1:0-5158 GCF_915066115.1 uncultured Streptococcus sp.
TTTCTTGTCACTCAGTAAAATATCATAAAAAAAGTTCCTTTTGTAAGGAACTCCTTTTACTTATAATTAAAGATCCCCCCAGCCAACTTATCAGCTAGCTTGGGAAAGAGGGTATAAAATTTGTGGGCCAAGTTCAACAAGACTGGGAGATTTAGTTCTCGTTTGTTTTTTCCTATACACTTAACAATCTTTTTAGCCACCACATCTGCCTCTAAAAGGAAGCGGTCAACAGACTTGAGATAGGTGCCATCTGGGTCAGCCTGGTCAAAAAATCCTGTGCGGATTGGTCCTGGATTGATCGTCGTTACATAAACGCCATAAGTCATGAGTTCTAGGCGCAGAGCATTTGAAAACCCAATGGCCGCAAACTTGGTAGCTGAGTAGAGACTAGACTTGCCAGTAGCAATCAAACCTGCCATGCTGACAATATTGATGATATGGCCTTTTCGCCTTTCCTTCATACGAGCCGCAAGGTGTCGAGACAGGTTCATCAGGGCAAAGGTATTGACCTCAAACATCTGATGAATATCTTGGTCAGAAATCTGGTCAAATTCCTCAAAAATCCCGTAACCCGCATTGTTAATCAAGACATCAATCTTGCCATAGCGGAGATAGAGGTCTGCTACCAGAGTTTCTAAGGCTGAATCATCGGTAATATCGATTTCAATCAATTCTGCATGGGGATGATTTCCGTAGAGTTGAGCTAATTTTTCCCTATCTCGACCAAGCAAGATAAGTTGGTCATTTGGCAAGAGTTTGACAATTTCTTGTGCTAGGCCACCGCTAGCTCCAGTAATGAGAATAGTAGACATACTGTTCCTTTCTGTGACTGCTAGATTTCCACTTCTTCCAAGTCTTTGACCACATGGACATTTTCAAAAACACTAGCAGCATCTTTTTTGAGCTTGCTGATATCTTTTGAGAGGAAACGGGCACTGATATGGTTGAGCAAGAGGCGTTTGGCACCTGCTTCTACCGCTACTTGCGCAGCTTGCATGTTAGTAGAGTGGCCATGGTTACGAGCAATTTTTTCATCACCCTTGCCATAAGTGGACTCATGAACTAGGACATCGGCATTGACAGCCAGACGCACACTGGCATCCGTTTTTCGAGTGTCTCCTAAAATAGTGATAATTTTACCTGGACGTGGAGCTGAGATATAGTCTGCTGCCTTGATTTCAGTTCCATCTTCCAAAACAACATCCTGACCGTTTTTGATTTTCCCAAAAAGTGGGCCAAATGGGACACCAGCAGCCTTGAGTTTTTCAGCATCCAGCGTTCCTTCTAGATCCTTTTGGATAACACGATAGCCAACACAGAAAATAGTGTGGTCCAGCTCCTCTGCATACACCGCGAATTTATCGGTCTCAAGGATTTTTCCTAGAGAATCTTGGTCAAACTCATGAAAATGAATACGGTAAGGCAGGCGCGAACCTGACACACGAAGGCTGGTTAAGACAAATGACTTAATCCCTTGCGGTCCATAGATTTCCAAATCTGTCTGCTCTTCATTGGCTTGAAAGGCACGGCTAGAAAGGAAACCTGGCAGGCCAAAAATGTGGTCTCCATGTAGATGGGTGATAAAGATTTTGCTGACCTTACGTGGTCGAATTGTCGTTTCAAGAATGCGATTTTGCGTACCTTCTCCACAGTCAAAGAGCCAGACTTCGTTAATCTCGTCCAAGAGTTTCAGGGCGAGACTTGAGACATTGCGGGCTTTAGAGGGCTGACCAGCCCCCGTTCCTAAAAATTGAATATCCATTCGATACTTTCTAATTAATCAATATATAACATGGCTGTGCGGTTTTCCGATCGGAAATAGCGCTTGCCAGAAAAAGCAACAGCTTCTTGCAATAAATCCTCTTGGCTATAGCCTTTAAGACGCTTGCGACCATCAGTTAAGATTTCTAAATCAGTCAAAGCTGTGATATTTTCCACGCTAACAACTTCCTCGTCCCCGACAGCCTTCATGTAAATCTTACCAGACTCTTCAAAGATCAGTTGATGGGGGAAAATTTGCGCAATTTCAAAGAGCAAATCTTCTGAAATAACCTCTTCATTTTCAGAGAAAATTCGACCCAGACCCTCACTCTCATAACAAAAACCAAAGGATTTACCAGACAGGTTTAGGCGAATAAAAGGCTTGTTTTCGAGGGTGAAACTAGGTTCAGTATTGTAAAGATTCAGTTCTTGACTGAGTTCCGCAAAATAATCGGTTGCCGCTTCAGGACTCTTTTTTTGGTAAAGTTCTGCAAAGTAAGCATTGACAACGCTGGGCGGAGGTGTGATAAGTGCCAACTGCTCCTGCTCTGTCTTGCCAGCTAGAAGCTGATCCAGATAGACCTTGTCCAGACTTGTATAGCCCCCATATTTTAGAGCCAACGTTTTAATATCAGTCATAAAATTCCTCTAACCTCCATTTATTTTTCTTAGAAATGTAGCCTGTAATGACTTCTCCGTCATCTTGATAATCACGTTCTTCAAGAATCGCAACACTTTCTAAATCATGAATCTTGTAGGACTTTGAAAAAGGAACGCGCAGGGTAAAGGATTCAAAAATATCCTTGATTTTCTCTAAAAATAGTGCCTGCAAATTCTCACGACTATCCTCAGACTTGGCAGAAATGAGGGCATAAGGCGTTTGGGTAGGCGTAAAATCCTCCACCAAATCTGCTTTATTATAAAGAGTCAGGCGAGGAATATCCTCCATGTCCAAGTCTTTCATGATGGAAAGGACCGTTTTTTCATGCTCTTCGTGGTAAGGATTGCTGGCATCGATGACATGAACTAGAAGATCCACATGCTTGCTTTCTTCCAAGGTTGACTTGAAACTAGATACCAACTCTGTCGGCAAATCTTGGATAAAGCCCACGGTATCTGTCAAAGTTACTTGGAGATTGCCTCCTAGATGAATACTCTTAGTTGTCGCATCCAGAGTCGCAAAGAGCTCGTCTGCCTCGTACTGAGTCTTACTGGTCAAGGTGTTCATGATAGTTGACTTCCCAGCATTGGTATAACCAATCAAACCAATCTTAAAGGTGCTTGACTCCAAACGTTTTTCTCTGACAGTCGCCCGATTTTTCTCAACCACCTTGAGCTGGCGCTCGATATCCGTGATTTGATTGCGAACGCTACGACGGTTCAGCTCCAGCTGGCTTTCACCAGGTCCACGGGAACCAATTCCCCCTGCCTGACGGCTGAGCATAATTCCCTGACCAACCAAGCGAGGCAAGAGATATTTGAGCTGGGCTAGGTGAACTTGGAGCTTCCCTTCATGGCTTCGAGCTCGCATGGCAAAGATATCCAAAATCAACTGCATACGGTCAATGACCTTAACACCCAGAACTTCCTCTAGATTGACATTTTGCCGTGGAGTTAAACGGTTGTTGACGATGACAGTGGTAATTTCTTCTGCATCCACCATGAGCGCAATTTCTTCTAACTTACCAGAGCCGACGAAGGTCTTGGAATCATATTTTTCACGTTTTTGTCTGTAACTATCTACAACGACTGCCCCAGCTGTCTTAGCCAGACTGGCCAATTCTTCCATAGAGAGATCAAAATTGTCCATGCCCTGCAATTCCACACCAATGAGCAGGACCCGCTCCTCTTTTTTCTCCGTTTCAATCATCTAAAAACTCCTCTAACTGGCTTAAAATGCGGTCCTTCACACCAGGCTCTCCTATCTGATAAAAGGTAACCTGCATGCGATTACGGAACCAGGTCAACTGACGCTTGGCAAAACGACGGGTAGCCTGTTTGAGACTCTCACTGGCTTCTTCCAAGGTCTGCTCTCCACGGAAATAAGGAAAGAGTTCCTTGTATCCAATACCTTTAGCTGCCTGAACATCTGGATAGTTGTCAAACAACCATTTAGCTTCGTTCAAAAGTCCGGCATCAAACATCAAATCCACTCGATGATTGATTCGTTCATATAATTGACTCCGCTCATCATCCAAGCAGATAATCAATGGTTCATACAAGGTCTCTTGATTTTCCAAATCCTGACCAAAATGGGCAATTTCCAAGGCACGCATAGCACGACGACGATTAAACTGGGGAATTTCAAGACCTGCTTGCTCTACCAGATGGGCTAACTCCTCATCTGTATAAGGCTCCAAACTAGCCCGATAGGCCAGAATCTCCTCATGGGGAGTCTCCCCACCCAGGTGGTAACCTTCTAGCAAGCTCTGGATATAAAGTCCAGTCCCACCAGCGATAATGGCAAGCTTGCCACGGCTGTGAATATCCCCAATAGCCATCTTAGCTTCTGAAACAAAATCAAAAGCCGAGTAAGACTCGGTTACCTCTCTAACATCAATCAAATGATGAGGAACAGCCGCTTGCTCCTCTGGGCTAGCCTTGGCCGTCCCAATATCAAGTCCTCGATAGACTTGCTGGCTATCTCCACTAACCACTTCGCCATTAAAACGCTTGGCAACTTCGATGGCAAGGGCTGTTTTTCCAACTGCAGTAGGTCCAACAATCACAATTATTTTTGTTTTCATCTTTTTTCCTTGAAAAATTCCCATTTTTTCGTTACTATTATTATAACACAAAAAGGTCAGTCAGAAAAATGCCACCTCTTGAGGAGTCTGTCTGATCAGGAAGATAAAGGAGGAAGACTCATGGCTAAAGGATTCGCTAAAGGTCTTGTAACAGGTGTCGCAGGAACTGTCGCTGCCGTCGCAGGTGCAGTATACGCATTTAAAAAGAAAGTGATCGAACCAGAAGAGCAAAAAGCAGCTTTCATCGAAGAAAACCGTAAAAAAGCAGCTCGCCGTCGCGTATCACATTAAGCAACAAAAGAAGTTGGGGATAAACTTAATTTGAGGAGAATGCCCAATAAATATTTCCACAATAAAACACATAGTATCAAGTTTTTCAACACCTGATACTATGCGTTTTTTGATTTTAAGACTTTTTTCCAGTCTCTTTTTTGATTGAAGATATAAGTATTCTAGTAACTAATTTCTTAGTACTAGCCAACAACGATAATCATAATTCCTCCCAAAATTAGGAATAATAAAGGAAATAGTTTTTGTTTTTTCATGTGAAATACCTCACTTTTGTTTTCTTCTATTTTATGCTAAAATATTAAAAATCAAAAACTGTTCCCATATATGCTTGTTGGAGAGATATTATGAAAAAATTTGGA
>NZ_CAJZDT010000129.1:0-5138 GCF_915066115.1 uncultured Streptococcus sp.
AACGACCAGAGAGAGTGTCGCGCCTGGTGTGCACGCCCCCCCCCCTGCCGTAACTGAAATGATTAAACGGATGAAGAGTGAAAATCTCATCCTCAAGGACAAGGAATGTGGCTATCTACTGACTGACATCGGCCTCAAACTGGTCTCTGAGATCTACCGTAAACACCGCTTGATTGAAGTTTTTCTAGTCCATCATTTAGACTATACGAGTGACCAGATTCACGAGGAAGCTGAGGTATTGGAACACACTGTATCGGACCTCTTCGTGGAGAGACTGGATAAACTGCTCGGATTCCCCAAGACCTGCCCCCACGGAGGAACCATTCCAGCCAAGGGAGAACTCTTAGTTGAAATCAATAACCTACCACTAGCTGACATCAAGGAAGCTGGCGCCTACCGCCTGACTCGGGTGCACGATAGTTTTGACATTCTCCATTATCTGGACAAGCACTCACTTCACATCGGTGACCAGCTCCAAGTCCAGCAGTTTGATGGCTTTAGCAATACCTTCACCATCCTCAGTAAAAACGAGGATTTACAGGTAAGTATGGACATTGCCAAACAACTCTATGTCGAAAAAATCGACTAATTTCTCAAGTACCCTACCAACCCTGAAAGTTTTATTTTCAGGGTTTTATTTCTATCATTTGATTTTACTTTCATTTAGTTGTAGAATATTTGTAAAAAAAAGAAAGATAGTTTAAACTATGAAAAAATCACTAAAAATTTTTGCGACATCCAAATGGTTTGACCTCTTCGGCGTTGCTTTGGTCGTTGGGATTGCGATTGCATCTGGTTACCTCAACTCCCGCCTCGATAAATTTGTAGACTGGGGACCATGGACAGCTCTTGTACCCTTTGGATTGATTTCCGTAACCAACGTTGGGATTTCCATGTTGTCCACTCGTTTCACGGGAAAATTAAGCAAATGGGGAAATTACTTTGGTATTGTTAATACCATTTTGTCCGGTGCTATTGATTATATCCTTGGAAATAAGGCAGCCATCATTACCTATCCCGTCACCTTCCTCATTTATACCTTTGCTATTAAGAAATGGGAAACTTCGCAAGAAGGCAGACCCAACCAAATGAGCCAAAAACAGGTAAAATTGGCAGCCATCATCATTTCAATCATCGCCTTCCTCTTTGCCTTTGTGACAAACTATATCGGCTATGGAGGAAAGATGAATCTCCTTGCCTACGTAACAACTATTGCCTTTGCACTGTCCCTCATTGCCAATGCTTTTAACGCATTGAAACTAACAACACAGTGGGGCTTCTGGTTGATTTACAATTTCGTTCAGCTGACAAAAGCTGGTATTCAAGGAAACTTTGCCAATATCGGAAAATACATCTTTTATATCCTCAATGCAATCGGAGCTTTATTTGTCTGGAATGATGAAGAAGTAAGATAATAGAAGAAAACTTAAATAAAAAAACAAGTCGACTTAAGAGAATCTCCCTTCTGCTATTTTTATCATTTTACTTGTAACTCCCATTCTTTTGGAGTAGAATGAAGCTAGATAAAAGAGGGAGGTCATCTTATGAAAAATCTCTTTAGAATCCATTTTATAGCAATTGCAGTCATCGATTTGCTACTATTTGCATTTTTTAGCACTAGACCCGATACAGCTTTCGACTGGCTCTTGCTCTCTGGTTTTATTTTCCTCCTTACTCAAGGACTCCTGTTATTTCGCTTGCTTGTCCAACTCAAACATCAATTCACTGAGATTTATCCTCAAATCAATAAAAAGATTCGCTTCTACTATTTAGGGGTTCTCTCCATTGATTTTCTATTTTTTGTCCTTTTAGCCTTCGTTAGTTCTCATCGTTTTTCATCTCTTATGCCAATCATCACTGCTTGCCATTCTACTTTTTATTATAGGACAGCGTACTACCTAAGAAACAACTATCCAGACTTTTATGACAAACGCATTTCTTTATGGAAGTGTCTCTAAGGAGAAGGAGGTTTTAGCATGAAAAAAATCATCTTCATCAAAAGCATTCAACTCCTTGTCATTGATGGAATCATGCTGGCATTTTTGACATTTAAAGGGGGGCTTACTTGGGACTGGATTTTGATTTATAGCGGTTGGGTCATTTTCTTTCATCCTGTGCTATTGACCTATCTTTCCAACCAACTTTGTGACCACTTTAGTCACCTCTATTCCCAGATTAGACCAAGATTCTGGCGTTTTACCTTACAAATCCTCCTATGGGATATCCTGATGATGCTCTCCTTGCTGTTTTTAAGTGATGTCCCACTTTTCCTTCAGGGAACTCTCCTAATCATAGGTCATCTCATTCCTTCCTATCGCATAAGCCAAAGCCTGAAACAAGATTTCCCCAAGGCCTATCAGGAACAGATTTCATTTTGGAGTATTTTGTAATAGATAAGAAAAACCAAGCCGGCTGGGCTTGGTTTTTCTTATCTATTTTTAGTATCAAGGATAATGGTAACTGGTCCGTCATTGACCAGCTCAACCTGCATATCCGCTCCAAAAATGCCTGTCTGAACGGGTATTTCTTGCGCTAATTTTTGATTGAAAGCATCATAGAAATCCGATGCCATATCAGGTTTGGCTGCGCCTGTAAAGGCTGGACGATTGCCTTTCTTAGTATCCGCAAAGAGGGTAAACTGAGAAATAGAAAGAATTTCTCCTTCAATATCTTTGACAGACAGGTTCATTTTGCCTTCTGCGTCTGAAAAAATCCGCATGTTGACCAGTTTTCTCACGGCATAGTCCAAATCTTCCTCTTGGTCCTCTGGTCCAACACCAACCAGCAATAGGAGGCCCTGATTGATTTTTCCCTGAACCTGACCTTCGATACTCACTTGGGCTTTTTTAACCCGTTGGATAATGATTTTCATAATAGCCTTTCTAGTAAGAGCTAGGACAATTAACCGTTAGTCCGTTTGACAGAGTAAACTTCTGGCACACTCTTAATCTTGTCCACGACCGTGGTCAGCGTCGAGAGATTGGCAATGCCAAAGGACACATGGATATTAGCAAACTTCATATCCTTGGTTGGTTGGGCATTGACCGTTGAAATATTCTTGGTTGTGTTTGAAAGAACTTGCAGTACATCGTTCAACAGTCCTGTACGGTTGAGGCCATAAATATCGATATGAGCCATATACTCCTTATTTGAGCTAGAGTACTGGTCTTCCCACTCCACATCAAGGAGACGTTGCTCATAGTTTTCTTGGGCGCGCAGGTTCATACAGTCCACACGGTGAATAGCCACACCACGCCCCTTAGTGATATAGCCAACAATATCGTCACCAGGAACAGGATTACAACACTTGGCAATCCGCACTAGGAGACCTGAGGCTCCTTCAATAACCACTCCACCCTCATGCTTAACCTTGAGGGTTTCTTTGTTCTCAACCTTGACCTCGCCACCTTTGACAAGCTCTTCTGCTTCCGCCTTGGCCTTGGCACGTTCTTCCTCACGGCGTTCCTTTTCAGTCAGACGGTTAAAGACGGTAATAGCACCGATTTCTCCAAAACCAATGGCCGCAAAAAGGGATTCTTCTGTCTTGTAGCTAGTCTTTTGCAAAACTTGGTCCATGTGACGCTTGTCCATGAATTTATTGGCCACATAGCCGTTTTCTTGGAACTGGGCCATCAACATTTCACGACCCTTGTTGACAGATAATTCCTTGTCTTGGTTTTTAAAGAACTGACGAATCTTGTTACGCGCCTTGCTGGTCTTGACCATGTTAAGCCAGTCACGGCTCGGTCCAAAGGAGTTGGGGTTGGTGACAATTTCAACCTGATCCCCTGTCTTGAGCTTGGTTGTTAGTGGAACCATACGACCATTGACCTTGGCCCCAGTTGCTTTTTCCCCGACTTTTGTATGGATTTCGTAGGCAAAGTCAATCGGTCCTGAATCTTTTGGAAGGGAACGGACAGCTCCATCTGGGGTAAAGACGTAAATCTCCTCAGCCAGATAGTTTTCCTTAACAGAATCCACAAATTCCTTGGCATCATCAGCCTGGTCTTGGAGCTCCATCATCTCCTTGATCCAGTTCATACCAATAGCTGATTCCTTGCTGTTGACCTGCCCCTTAATGCCTTTCTTATAAGCCCAGTGGGCCGCAACCCCGTACTCAGCCACCTCATGCATTTCCTTGGTTCGAATCTGGAACTCAATAGGCCCTTTTGGTCCATAAACAGTCGTATGGATAGACTGGTAACCATTGGCCTTGCGGTTAGCGATATAGTCTTTGAAGCGACCTGGCATTGGTTTCCAAAGCTCATGCACATAGCCAAGCATGGCATAGACATCACTATGAGTCTCTAAAATACAGCGAATGGCAATCAGGTCATAGATTTCCTCGAAGCGTTTCTTCTTATCCTGCATCTTGCGATAGATCGAATAGATATGCTTAGGACGGCCATAGATTTTCCCTTTGAGATTGCGTTCGGAAGTGTACTCCTCTAACTTTGTCACAACTTCATCGACCAAAGCCTCACGCTCTCTGCGTTTTTCCTTCATCATGTGAGTGATCTTGTAAAACTCAGTTGGATTGAGATAGCGGAAGGACAAGTCTTCTAACTCCCACTTGACACTAGAAATCCCCAGACGATGAGCAAGCGGTGCATAGATTTCCATGGTTTCTCTGGAAATACGTTCCTGCTTGTCTTTTCGTAGGTGGTTAAGCGTTCTCATGTTATGCAAACGGTCAGACAGTTTAACCAATATAACGCGAATATCCTCAGACATGGCCATGAGCATCTTGCGGTGATTTTCCGCTAACTGCTCCTCGATTGATTTGTACTCGACCTTACCAAGCTTAGTAACTCCATCAACAATGATGCGAACATCATGACCAAACTCTTGCTCTAAATCATCCAAGGTCGCATCCGTATCCTCAACTACGTCATGCAAAAAACCACAGGCAACTGTCACGGCATCTAACTTGAGCTTAGCTAAAATCCCTGCCACCTGAATGGGATGAATAATATAGGGCTCGCCAGATTTACGATATTGACCACTATGACATTCAACTGCGTAAACCAAGGCTTTATGTACAAAAGCAACATCTTCTTTCGATAAATATTTTTGCGTTAAAGCGACAACCTCATCGCCCGTCAAATTCACTTCTTTCGGCATCTATTCTCTCCAAT
>NZ_CAJZDT010000130.1:0-4987 GCF_915066115.1 uncultured Streptococcus sp.
AAACTAGGTTTGATTAACAAAGAAAAATGGCACACGGATCTCCGTCGTTATATTGAGATTATCATGCAAACGGACATGATTCGTGAGAAGAAATTGAAAGTAACCAACGAAATCACCAACGTGATGGAGTACTATCAAAGTTCATTCTTGAATGCTGTTCCACGTTTGACAGCTGAGTATAAGAAACTAGCTAAAGAACAAGGCATCGAGCTCCAACATCCAAAACCGATTACCATGGGAATGTGGATTGGTGGGGACCGTGATGGGAATCCCTTTGTTACAGCAGATACCTTGAAACAATCTGCCATGACCCAGTGTGAAGTCATCATGAACTACTATGATGAAAAGATTTACCAACTTTATCGTGAATTCTCCCTCTCAACCAGTATTGTCAATGTGAGCAAGCAAGTCAGAGAAATGGCTCGTCAATCCAAGGATAATTCTATTTACCGTGAAAAAGAGCTTTATCGTCGTGCCTTGTTTGATATTCAATCAAAAATCCAAGCGACAAAAGCTTATTTGATTGAGGATAAGGAAGTTGGAGCTCGCTATGAAACAGCTAATGATTTTTATAAGGATTTAATTACCATTCGTGATTCCCTCTTGGAAAACAAGGGTGAAGCACTGATTTCTGGTGATTTTGTTGAGCTGATTCAGGCAGTTGAAATTTTTGGTTTTTATTTGGCTTCTATCGACATGCGTCAAGATTCAAGTGTTCATGAGGCCTGTGTTGCTGAACTCTTGAAATCAGCAGGTATTCATTCTCGTTATAGCGAACTCAGTGAAGAAGAAAAATGCCAGCTTCTCTTGAAAGAATTAGAGGAAGATCCACGTATTCTTTCTGCCACTCATGTTGAAAAATCAGAGTTACTTGAAAAAGAATTGGCTATCTTTAAGGCTGCTCGTAATTTGAAAGATAAATTGGGTGACGATGTTATTCGTCAGACCATCATTTCACATGCAACCAGCGTATCAGACATGCTGGAATTGGCTATCTTGCTAAAAGAAGTAGGGCTGGTTGATAAAGAAAGAGCCCGTGTTCAAATTGTACCTCTCTTTGAAACAATCGAAGACTTGGACCACTCAGAAGAAACTATGAGAGAATACCTTTCTCTTCCTCTGGCTAAGAAATGGATTGCTTCACGCAATAACTATCAAGAAATCATGTTGGGCTACTCTGACAGTAATAAAGATGGTGGTTATCTATCATCATGTTGGACCCTCTACAAGGCTCAACAACAATTGACTGCAATTGGAGACGAATTTGGTGTTAAGGTTACCTTCTTCCATGGCCGTGGTGGTACTGTTGGTCGTGGTGGTGGACCAACATATGAAGCTATCACATCTCAACCGCTTAAGTCTATCAAGGACCGTATCCGTTTGACGGAGCAAGGTGAAGTAATTGGCAATAAGTACGGGAATAAAGACGCTGCTTACTATAACCTTGAAATGCTAGTATCTGCAGCCATTAACCGTATGATTACGCAGAAGAAGAGTGACACCAATACATCCAATCGTTATGAAGCTATTATGGATCAGGTAGTGGATCGCAGTTATGATATCTACCGTGATTTGGTCTTTGGTAATGATCATTTTTATGATTATTTCTTTGAGTCAAGTCCAATCAAGGCTATTTCAAGCTTTAATATCGGTTCACGTCCAGCTGCTCGTAAGACGATTACTGAAATCGGTGGTTTACGTGCTATCCCTTGGGTATTCTCATGGTCGCAAAGTCGTGTCATGTTCCCTGGATGGTATGGGGTTGGATCAAGCTTCAAGGAATTTATTGATAAAAATCCAGAAAATATCGCTATCCTACGAGATATGTACCAAAATTGGCCTTTCTTCCAGTCACTTCTTTCAAATGTTGATATGGTCTTGTCGAAATCAAATATGAACATTGCTTTTGAATATGCCAAACTGTGTGAGGATGATCAAGTAAAAGCAATCTATGAGACTATTCTAAATGAATGGCAAGTTACCAAGGAAGTTATCTTGGCTATCGAAGGGTATGACGAACTCTTGGCTGAAAATCCATATCTAAAAGCAAGTTTGGATTATCGTATGCCTTACTTTAATATTCTCAACTATATCCAGTTGGAGTTGATTAAACGTCAACGTCGTGGAGAATTATCAAGCGATCAAGAAAAATTAATCCATACAACCATCAACGGAATTGCGACAGGATTGCGTAATTCTGGCTGATACCTTTCAAACTTCCTCTTTTTCATAGGGGAAGTTTTTGAATATTTCAAAAAAATTCTCAAAGAGTCTTGACAAGTAGTTGAAAAATGATATAATTTAAACATTCAGAAAAGTAATCATTCAAACTTTTTAGAGAGTCTGTGGTAGCTGAAAACAGATAAGTGATGATGATGAAAATTGGGCTGAATGTTATTTAGAATTTGAAATCATAAAAATTCGGTGAGCACACCTTACAGTGCATCTCGTTATTGCGAGACAGAGCGATAGGGAAATACCCTATAATTGAGGTGGTACCGCGCATCGACGTCCTCACACAAGTTTTTTGTGTGAGGACTTTTTTGATGGAGGTTAGAATGGAAAGAAGACGATGGCGTCACTTGTTTATACTCAATGAAACTACAAAACAAAACTATGAAGCTAGCCGCATGCTGATCAAAACACTGTTTTGAGGTTGTGGATAGAACTGACAGAGTCAGTATCATATACCTACGGTAAGGCAACGCTGACGTGGTTTGAAGAGATTTTCGAAGAGTATTAGATAAGTGAAGTATTTTAAAGGAAATAAAAGGAGAAAAAGAATGAAAAATAAACGTTTAATTGGAATTATCGCTGCATTAGCAGTCTTAGTAGCAGGAAGTCTGATTTACTCTTCAATGAATAAACCAGAAGCTAAGAATGAAAAGAAAGTTGCCAAAGTTGGTGTCCTTCAGTTTGTGAGCCATCCCTCTCTTGACTTAATTTATAAAGGGATTCAAGATGGACTTGCAGAAGAAGGTTATAAAGATGATCAGTTGAAGATTGACTTTATGAACTCAGAAGGCGACCAAAGTAAGGTTGCGACAATGAGTAAACAATTGGTTGCAAATGGGAATGACCTTGTAGTTGGTATTGCTACACCAGCTGCTCAAGGTTTGGCTAGTGCCACAAAAGACCTACCGGTTATCATGGCTGCTATTACTGACCCAATCGGTGCTAACTTGGTCAAAGATTTGAAAAAACCAGGTGGCAACATTACAGGGGTATCTGACCACAACCCAGCCCAACAACAAGTTGAACTCATCAAGGCTTTGACACCAAATGTGAAAACTATCGGAGCTCTTTACTCAAGCAGCGAAGACAATTCAAAAACACAGGTAGAAGAATTTAAGGCTTATGCTGAAAAAGCAGGTTTGACAGTAGAAACATTTGCGGTTCCTTCAACAAACGAAATTGCTTCAACAGTTAACGTTATGACTAGCAAGGTTGATGCTATCTGGGTTCCAATTGATAACACAATTGCTTCAGCCTTCTCAACTGTTGTATCAAGTAACCAATCAGCTAAAAAACCAATCTACCCAAGCGCAACTGCTATGGTAGAAGCAGGTGGTTTGGCATCCGTTGTAGTTGACCAACATGATCTTGGTGTGGCAACTGGTAAAATGATTGCGCAAGTTTTGAAAGGTGCTAAACCAGCTGATACTCCAGTCAATGTCTTTTCAACTGGTAAATCAGTAATCAACAAAAAATTGGCACAAGAGCTAGGTATTACTATTCCTGAGTCTGTTCTCAAAGAAGCAGGACAAGTGATTGAATAATCTACAATGGAGGAGTTGGGGACATCTCCTCCAATTTTTTACAAAAGAAATCGTATAGAAAAGGTTAAGAAACAGATGATATTATCTATTATTTCTCAAGGATTTGTCTGGGCAATTTTAGGTCTGGGAATCTTTATGACATTTAGGATTTTAAACTTTCCAGATATGACGACAGAAGGTTCCTTCCCTCTTGGGGGAGCTGTTGCTGTCACTCTGATAACCAAAGGTGTAAATCCCTTTTTAGCGACACTTGTTGCTGTAGGAGCAGGTTGTTTGGCTGGAATGGCAGCAGGCCTTCTTTATACAAAAGGAAAGATTCCAACCTTGCTCTCAGGGATTTTGGTGATGACTTCTTGTCACTCTATCATGCTCTTGATTATGGGACGTGCGAATTTAGGCTTGCTTGGAACTAAGCAAATTCAGGATGTTTTACCTTTTGATTCAGACTTGAATCAACTCTTGACAGGTCTTATCTTTGTCAGTCTTGTCATTGCTCTCATGCTCTTTTTCTTGGACACTAAACTTGGACAGGCCTATATTGCTACAGGTGACAATCCTGATATGGCTAGAAGTTTCGGGATTCATACTGGACGCATGGAGCTCATGGGCTTGGTCTTATCAAATGGGGTGATTGCCCTTGCAGGAGCTCTCATTGCCCAGCAAGAAGGGTATGCCGATGTGTCTCGAGGAATCGGGGTTATCGTTGTGGGGCTTGCAAGTTTGATTATTGGAGAAGTTATCTTCAAGAGTTTGAGCTTGGCAGAGCGTTTGGTTACAATCGTTGTAGGTTCTATCGCTTATCAATTCTTAGTATGGGCTGTTATCGCGCTTGGATTTAACACAAGTTACCTTCGTCTATACAGTGCCGTGATTTTAGCAGTCTGCCTCATGATTCCAACATTTAAGCAAACAATCTTGAAAGGAGCCAAGTTAAGCAAATGGCAGCAATTGTAGAATTAAAAAATGCTACCAAAGTCATCACGAATGGCTTTGATGAGGAAAAAATCATTCTGAATGATGTTTCCCTTGAAATTTTCGAACATGATTTTATTACCATCTTAGGGGGAAATGGAGCTGGGAAGTCAACGCTTTTTAACACGATTGCAGGTACCTTACCTTTAACAAGTGGAAGTATCCGTATCATGGGCGAGGACGTGACGCATTTTTCACCTGAAAAGCGGGCTAAGTATTTGTCTCGTGTCTTTCAG
>NZ_CAJZDT010000131.1:0-4884 GCF_915066115.1 uncultured Streptococcus sp.
CATGTTAAAGTTTATTATTTTTACTTTTTCTCACAAATTTTCTTTCTAAAATTTCATCTAAACACTTGTTAGATTTACTTTTATCCTTTAAAATAGAATAGGAGAAATTCCGTTATTATTTTTCGGAGGAAAAAGAAATGTCCATTAATTGGCAGGAAATTTTATTTCACTTTTTAGGTGGTCTGGGACTATTCTTATATAGTATCAAGACCATGGGAGACGGTTTGCAACAAGCTGCTGGAGATCGCCTTCGTTTTTACATTGACAAGTACACTAGCAATCCCTTTTTAGGTGTTCTAGTCGGGATTGTCGTGACTGCCCTGATTCAGTCAAGTACAGGGGTTACAGTTATCACGGTTGGACTGGTCAGCGCTAGTCTTCTAACTCTTAGACAGGCTATCGGAATTATCATGGGAGCCAACATCGGAACCACCGTTACTTCCTTTATCATCGGTTTCAAGCTTGGTGAGTATGCTTTACCCCTGATTTTCCTTGGAACCATGTTCCTCTTCTTTACCAAAAATAGAACAGCAAACAATATCGGACGCATCCTGTTTGGTGTAGGAGGAATCTTCTATGCTCTAAACCTCATCAGTGCCGGTATGAGTCCTCTTAAAGATTTACCACAATTCAAGGAATACATGGTAACCTTGGGACAAAATCCTGTGTTGGGAGTTTTTGCCGGTGCAGTGATTACCGTCCTCATCCAAGCTTCTTCTGCGACAATCGGGATTTTACAAGGTCTCTATGCAGGTGGATTCCTTGACCTTAAAGGTTCGCTACCAGTTCTCTTCGGGGATAATATCGGGACAACCCTAACAGTTATCATCGCGGCAGCTGGAGCCAATGTCTCTGCGAAACGCGTTGCTGCAACCCACGTTACCTTTAACGTTTTAGGAACTATTCTTTGCTTAATCTTATTAGGCCCCTTCACTGCAATGATTGAGTACTTCCAAGCACTCCTTCACCTCTCACCTGAGATGACCATCGCCTTCTCGCACGGTGCCTTCAACGTAAGTAACACCATTGTACAATTTCCATTCATCGGAGCCTTGGCTTTCTTTGTAACCAAGCTCATCCCTGGTGAAGACGAAGTTGTCAAGTACGAGCCACTTTATCTTGATGAGCATTTGATTAAACAAGCTCCTTCAATCGCTCTCGGAAATGCGAAGAAAGAACTCCTTCATTTGGGAAATTATGCTTCTAAAGCCTTTGACCTTTCATACAACTACATCATTGACCTTAATGAAAAGGTTGCTGAAAAAGGACACAAGACAGAAGAAGCCATCAATACCATTGATGAAAAATTGACTCGTTACCTTATTACTCTTTCAAGCGAGGCCCTTAGCCAGAAAGAAAGTGAAGTGCTCACCAATATCCTTGATTCATCCCGCGATTTGGAACGGATTGGGGACCACGCAGAAGCGCTAATCAATCTAACTGACTATCTTCAACGTAAAAATGTTGAGTTCTCTGAAGCTGCTTTGCAGGAATTGGCTGATATCTATCAAAAAACCACTGGCTTTATCAAGGATGCCCTTGATAGCGTGGAAAACAATGATATTGAAAAAGCTCAAAGTCTGATTGAACGCCATAAAGAAATCAACAATATGGAACGTGTTCTCAGAAAGACCCACATCAAACGCCTCAACAAGGGCGAATGTTCAACGCAAGCTGGGGTCAACTTTATCGACATTGTTTCCCACTACACTCGTGTGTCAGACCACGCTATGAATCTGGCTGAAAAAGTCATTGCTGAACAAATCTAAGTACCAAGAAGCTATCCATCATAATTGGATGGCTTTTTCTTCTCCTTATCAAGAATAGCTTTTCTGCCATATAAAAAAATGCTTTGATTCACAATGGAATCAAAGCATTTTAAAGAGCTCCCCATACATAAGCGCAGAAGCTGCAGTTCCCCTGTACTTGGCTTCTTCTCTTTTGATAAAGCGAGCCAAGTTTATCAATTCAGGTGCTGGATGTTTGGGATTTAGGAGCAATTCACGATTGACCAGGCCTGAGAGACGAACTGCCAGCAACTGCTCATTTGTAGTAGGCAGTTTTTTTGCAGTCTCTAGGAGAGTAGCAACTAAATCTTCACTCAAATCATGTCGAGCATGATTGTAAAGATCTTTTACAAGGCTTTCTAGGTTTGGTGTTACCATCCCTACCACCTCCCTTATGGTTTAATAATTTTTAATCAAATCAACCGTTGAACGATCCAATTTTTTCACCAAGGCTTGCAAGAAAGCTTGAGCTTCTAAGAAGTCATCCATAGCGTATAGGGTTTGGTGAGAATGGATATAACGAGCGCAAACACCGATTGTTGTTGATGGGACACCACTATTTTTCAAATGAGCTGCACCAGCGTCTGTTCCGCCTTTACCACAGTAGTATTGGTACTTGATACCAGCTTCCTCAGCTGTTGTCAAAAGGAAATCCTTCATTCCTGGGAGAAGCAAGTGACCTGGGTCGTAGAAACGAATCAAGGTTCCATCCCCAATTTTGCCTTGACCGCCATAAACATCACCAGCAGGTGAGCAATCAACTGCTAGGAAGACTTCTGGATCAAACTTGGTTGTAGATGTATGAGCACCTCGGAGACCAACTTCTTCTTGGACATTAGAGCCAAGATAGAGTTCATTTCCGAGTTTTTGACCTGAAAGAGCTTCCGCCAACTCGCTAACCATAAGAACACCGTAGCGGTTGTCCCAAGCTTTTGAGATGATATTTTTTTCATTGGCTGTCAAGATTGCAGAACTATCTGGTACAATGGTGTCGCCAGGACGGATGCCAAAGCTTTCTGCCTCAGCCTTGTCCGCAAAACCACCATCAAAGACAATATCCGCAATGGCTGGCATGGTTGGTCCACCCTTTCCACGAGTCAAATGTGGCGGAACAGAGCCTGAAATCACTGGAATTTCACGACCATCACGAGTCAAGAGTTTGAAACGTTGGCTGCTGACCACCATAGGATTCCAACCACCGATTTCTACGACACGGAAGGTACCGTCTGGCTTAATCTCGCTGACCATAAAACCAACTTCGTCCATGTGAGAAGCGACCAAGACGCGTGGCGCATCCGCAGCTTCTGAATGTTTAATTCCGAAAATACCACCCAAGCCATCTGTCACTACTTCATCCACGTGCGGGGTCAACTTTTCACGAAGATAGGCACGGACAGGTGCTTCATGACCTGAGATCGCAGCAAGTTCTGTTACTTCTTTGATTTTTGAAAATAATGTTGTCATTTCAGTTCCTTCTTTCTTTCATCCATTTTACCACTTTTTATAGGAGAAGGATAGCGGGAAGGTGGATTTCTAAGTTAGTATCTTAGTCTTACTGTATCTTAGAAAAATCTTGTATTTTCTTACATGTGAGGTGAAATCTAAGAACTATTCCAAGACCAACCCAAAGCTTAATTCCCAAACACAAAACAATTCAATGCTATATTCGTTCAGTTTTTTCATGAAATTTACAGAAAATAGTTGACTTTTACTTGCTCTTTCTTTAAAATAGTACAAAACTAGGAAAAGGAAAAAATCATGACCAAAACAATTCTTGTTACAGGTGGAGCTGGCTATATTGGCTCCCATACCGTTAAAGCTCTTTTAAATGCTAGCTACCAGGTGCATGTCCTCGACAATCTCTCTACAGGAAATCGTGCAGCTGTGGATAGTCGTGCCAGCTTTAAACAACTGGATGTTTATGATGCTAGTGCCCTAAAAGCTTACTTGGAAGAAAATAAGATTGATGCTGTTCTTCATTGTGCAGGTGAAATTGTTGTGAGCGAAAGTATTGAAAACCCAAGCAAATACTTCACTGCCAATGTTGCTGGTATGAACCAAGTTCTCAAAGTCCTATCTGAAGTTGGCATTCAAAAAATCATGTTTTCTTCGACCGCTTCTCTCTATGGTAATAACTGTATTGACAAGCCTGCAACTGAAGATACCCTGCTCGACCCTGTCAATCCTTATGCAGAAACAAAACTGATGGGTGAACGAATGATTTACTGGATGGCCAATCGCTACGATTGGAAATATGTCATTTTCCGTTACTTTAATGTTGCTGGGGCTGAAATGGATGCTTCAAACGGTCTGCGCGTGAAAAATCCAACTCATATCATTCCAAATATCAACAAGACCGCATTGGGACAAAATGATAGCCTAAAAATATTTGGAGATGACTACGATACACGTGACGGTTCATGTATTCGTGATTACATTCATGTCTTGGACCTTGCACAGGCTCATGTTAAAGGAATGAACTACCTATTTCAAGAAAACAGTTCTTCTCAAATCTTTAACTTAGGAACTGAAAAAGGCTATACCGTCAAAGAAATCTTTAAAACTGCTGAAGAACTACTGGATCAAAAAATCCCACACGAGATTGTTGCTCGTCGTGCTGGTGACCCAGCAAGCGTCCTAGCAGACGCATCAAAAGCTAAAAAATACCTTGATTGGCAGGCTAGCTACTCCCTCGAAGATATTATTTTATCAGATTATCGTTGGCGAGTTAAAGAAGGTAAAAACATTTTAGAATAAATAGCAGAAACATCAATAATAAATAAAAACACAGATAGATGGCACTTGATAAATACCAAGTATCATCTATCTGTGTTTTATACATTAGAATCCAATTTATACTCTTCAAAAATCTCTTCACAAACCACGTCAACGTCGCCTTACCGTATAGATGTTACTGACTTCGTCAGTTCTATCTGCAACCTCAAAATAGTATTTTGAGCTGACTTCATCAGTTTCATCTACAACCTCAAAACAGTGTTTTGAGCAGCCTGCGACTAGTTTCCTAGTTTGTTCTTTGATTTTCATTGAGTATTATTTTAAATTTCTCTTTGACGAAAAATGGTCTGGTACGGGGTCC
>NZ_CAJZDT010000132.1:0-4793 GCF_915066115.1 uncultured Streptococcus sp.
GGAAATCCTTTGTTTCAAAATCTGTCATTGAATTCAAGAAAAATCCGAACTACTGGGATGCTAAAAATGTCTTTGTAGATGATGTGAAATTGGCTTATTATGATGGTAGTGACCAAGATGCACTAGCTCGTAACTTTGTTGAGGGAGCTTATAGTTATGCTCGCCTTTATCCAAATAGTGCAAGCTTTGAAGGTATTAAAGAAAAGAATAAGGACAATATCATCTATAGCTTGCAAGATGCCACTTCTTATTTCTTAAACTTTAACCTAGATAGAAAATCTTATAAATTCACTTCCAAGACAAGTGATGCTGAAAAGAAATCGACTCAGGAAGCGGTTCTTAATAAAAACTTCCGTCAAGCCATTAACTTTGCCTATGACCGTACAGCATACGGGGCTCAATCTCAAGGAGAGGATGGTGCAACTAAGATTTTGCGTAACCTAGTCGTTCCTCCAAACTTCGTAAGTATCAACGGCAAAGACTTTGGTGAAGTAGTGGCCTCTAAGATGGTGAATTATGGTAAGGAATGGCAAGGAATCAACTTTGCGGATGCCCAAGATCCATACTACAATCCAGAAAAAGCTAAAGCTAAATTTGCTGAAGCTAAGAAAGAACTCCAAGCCAAAGGAGTCCAATTCCCTATCCACTTAGATAAAACTGTAGATTTGACCAATAAGGCAGAAATTCAAGGAATCAATTCCATGAAGCAATCAATAGAATCTGTCTTAGGTGCAGAAAATGTTGTCATTGATGTTCACCAACTTTCTACAGAAGACTATGAGAGTTCAGGTTATCTTGCTCAGACTGCAGCTCAGAAGGATTATGATCTTTACAACGGTGGTTGGAGTCCAGACTATCAAGATCCATCAACCTATCTTGACGTCTTTAACGTTAATTCTGGTGGTTTGATGCAAAATCTAGGTATAGAGCCAGGTGAAGCCAATGACAAGGCCAAGGCTGTTGGATTGGATGTCTACACTCAAATGTTGGAAGAAGCTAATAAGGAGCAAGAGCCGGCTAAACGTTATGAAAAATATGCGGATGCCCAAGCTTGGTTGGTAGATAGCTCTCTAGCAATTCCAAATGTTTCACTAGGCGGAACACCAACATTGAGAAAAATTGTTCCTTTCTCAACACCATATTCATTGGCTGGTAATAAAGGGGTTGAATCATATAAATACCTCAAAGTACAAGATAAAACAGTCACAAAAGATGAATATGAAAAAGCCAAAGAAAAATGGCTGAAAGAAAAAGAAGAATCCAATAAAAAAGCCCAAGAAGAATTGGCAAAACATGTCAAATAAGAATTTTTCAAGAAAAAACGATGGTTTCGAAAGAAGCTGTCGTTTTTTAATAGAATGATGGCAAATTTGGAAGAAAATGCTTACATTTTTTAATTGGTTTATTAAATTTATGTTATAATGAATATAACAAAAACGTGAGAAATTATTTTCGAAAATCTACCCAGTGTTAACTGAAGTATGCACATGCTAGAACGATTTTATAGGAGGGATGTTATTTACTGAAAAAGTAAGATAAAATGCAACAAAACAAATGATAAGTTCTTCTTTTATGTGAAGAGTTCTTATCTGCCTGTTTACTAATCGTTATGGAGGTATCATCATGGGCGCTATTATGGAGTTTGCAACAGAAAAACAGATTGAATCATTTCTCTCAACTTGCCACATTGAAGGACAAAAGAATTTTCTGATGGCTTTCAAGAAAAAGACATGCTTGAAATCCTTTATTGATTTTTTCATTATAGGTGGTTCCTACTATGTTCAGTCGAGTGTGAAGCCTAAGATTCTGGCATTCACACCTAAGGGAATCTACTTGATGGACATCAGTGATATAACTGAAAATCGCTCTAATCAAGTCCTTGAGATGCCTTGGAATCAAGTTCAAGATTTTACTTATAAGACAGTCTTGAATACAGTTAGGCTGAATTGGAACTATCAAAATGAAGTCTATATTTTTTCCGTGGATGTCGGTCAGATTAGTCAGCATGTGGGCCAGTATCAATTTAATAAAGACCATTATGACTATTTAGCCCAACAGGATTTCTTTCAGTCAAAGTAAACTCTAGCAATCATTTTCACAAAAGAATCTGGAAGCTTTTCTGGATTCTTTTTAGCTTTACTCGATAAGTATATAGTTTGAAACTATAACTAGCTCTTGAAAAGAAGAAAATGAGTTGATGAAAATAAGTGGTACAATAGTTACTATAGATTTGGAGGTATTGTATGAGCAAGGAATTACACATCAACACAATTTTGGCCCAGGCGGGTATCAAATCAGATGAAGCGACAGGTGCATTGGTGACACCGCTTCATTTTTCAACAACTTATCAGCATCCAGAGTTCGGTCAGTCTACTGGATTTGACTATACGCGTACTAAAAACCCAACTCGCAGTAAGGCGGAGGAAGTCTTGGCGGCTATTGAGTCAGCAGACTATGCCCTAGCGACTAGCTCAGGGATGTCAGCCATTGTGTTAGCTTTTAGCGTCTTTCCAGTAGGAAGTAAGGTTTTGGCAGTACGTGACCTTTATGGAGGTTCTTTCCGCTGGTTTAATCAAGTGGAGCAGGAAGGCCGTTTCCATTTTACCTATGCCAATACAGAAGAAGAGTTGATTGCTGAGTTAGAAAAGGACGTGGATGTTCTCTATATCGAAACACCAACCAATCCCTTGATGTTGGAATTTGATATCGAAAAACTAGCAAAATTGGCTCATGCTAAGGGTGCCAAAGTGGTGGTGGACAATACCTTTTACAGCCCTATCTACCAACGTCCGATTGAAGATGGAGCAGATATCGTTCTCCATTCAGCAACCAAGTATCTAGCAGGCCACAATGATGTCTTGGCTGGAGTTGTTGTGACCAATAGTGTAGAATTATACGAAAAGCTTTGCTACAATCTCAATACGACAGGGGCAGTCTTGTCTCCATTTGACAGTTATCAATTGATTCGTGGTCTCAAGACCTTGTCTCTTCGTATGGAGCGCTCAACAGCTAACGCCCAAGAAGTGGTCGCCTTTTTGAAGGATTCTCCAGCAGTTAAGGAAGTTCTCTACACTGGTCGTGGAGGCATGATTTCCTTTAAAGTAGCGGATGAAACACGCATTCCTCACATTTTAAACAGCCTCAAGGTCTTCTCTTTTGCGGAAAGTTTGGGTGGAGTGGAGAGTCTGATCACTTATCCAACGACGCAAACTCACGCTGATATTCCAGCAGAAGTGCGCCATTCTTATGGTTTGACAGATGACCTCTTGCGTTTGTCGATTGGGATTGAGGATGCTAGAGATTTGATTGCAGATTTGCGCCAAGCCTTGGAAGGATAAGATAAAGATGGGAAAATATGATTTTACAAGCCTGCCCAATCGTTTAGGGCACCATACCTATAAATGGAAAGAAGCAGAAACGGATAGTGAAGTCCTACCAGCTTGGATAGCGGATATGGACTTTGTAGTCTTGCCTGAAATCCGCCAAGCTGTGCAAACTTACGCTGATCAACTGGTTTATGGCTATACCTATGCCAGTGAAGAGTTAATTAAGGAAGTTCAAAAGTGGGAAGCCACACAACACGGTTACCACTTTGACAAAGAGGCTCTTGTCTTTATCGAGGGTGTGGTACCAGCCATCTCAACAGCTATTCAAGCCTTTACAAAAGAAGGCGAGGCGGTTTTGATTAACACACCTGTCTATCCACCCTTTGCACGTAGTGTCAAGTTGAACAACCGCAGATTGATTACTAATTCTTTGGTGGAAAAGGATGGTCTGTTTGAGATTGACTTTGATCAACTGGAGAAGGATTTGGTAGAAGAGGATGTCAAACTTTATATTCTTTGCAACCCTCACAATCCTGGTGGACGTGTTTGGGAAAAGGAAGTGTTGGAGAAGATTGGCCAACTCTGCCAAAAACACGGTGTTTTCTTGGTTTCAGATGAGATTCACCAAGATTTGGCCCTCTTTGGTCACAAGCATCATTCCTTCAATACCATTAATCCTGCCTTCAAAGATTTTGCGATTGTCTTGAGCAGTGCCACTAAAACCTTTAACATTGCTGGGACAAAAAATTCCTATGCAGTTATTGAAAATCCTAAGTTGAGACTGGCTTACCAGAAACGCCAGTTGGCTAATAATCAACATGAAATTTCAGGTTTGGGTTATTTGGCGACAGAAGCTGCCTATCGCTATGGTAAGGATTGGTTAGAGGAACTCAAGCAAGTCTTTGAAGACCACATCAATTATGTGGTAGATGTATTTGGAAAAGAGACTAAAATCAAGGTCATGAAACCGCAAGGAACCTACTTGATTTGGCTTGATTTTTCAGCCTATGACCTGACTGATGAAAGATTGCAAGAGCTGTTGAGAAATGAAGCTAAGGTTATCCTCAACCGTGGTTTGGATTTTGGGGAGGAAGGAAGTCTCCATGCCCGCCTCAATGTAGCCATGCCTAAACCTCTGTTGCAAGAAGTTTGTCAGCGGATTGTGGCGACTTTTGCCAAACTTTAAAAATCCAGCCTTCTAGGGGAAAAGTCTTCCTAGGAGGCTATTTTCATAGAGGAAAATATGGTATAATAAAAAGATAAGGTAAAGGTAGAAATATGGCTAAATTGATTCCGGGGAAGTTGCGTATGGAGGGTGTTACACTCTCTGAAACAGGCAACATTGAGATTATCAAGGAAAAAGGGAATCGCCTCTATACTCGTGTGGCGGGAGAAGACTTGCGCTACAGTTTAGAGGATGATCTGGTTTTTTGTGCTTGCGATTTTTTCCAAAAAAGAGGTTACTGC
>NZ_CAJZDT010000133.1:0-4662 GCF_915066115.1 uncultured Streptococcus sp.
CACGAATGGAAGTGTTAGTAATGAATCGTTATTTTCAGGATAACATTTTTCATAAATTTTATTTAAGATTTTTAAATCACTTGAATTCTCGACAAAAATGCATTTTTTAGAATTCGCAATCCTTAATAATGTAATGTTTTGCGAACTGCCTAAATTCTCCAATGTATTTTGTACAGAAATGATGTCCGAAGAAAATTTCATTGTTTGTTTAGATTTATCAATCATTAGTACATTTTCAGGATTAACTTCTGATAAAATTTCCACTGAATGTGAAGCAATAATTACCTGCTTAAATCTATTCTTTACAATTTTTACTAAACTTCTCTGTAAGTCTGGATGCATATAAACATCTGGTTCATCTAATATCACAGTCTCAGAATTTGCAGATTTGCAAATAAACCAAATAATCTGGAGCCACATTTGAAGACCACTCCCCATATAGCCTATCTCCGAAGTAAATCTATCTGCTTCTATGATCAATTGGATCGGAGGAGTGCTATCCCCTGTAAATCCTCTTGACGGTGCAATCAATTCTTTTACTTTCAAACCTTGCCAAGTTTGCTCTGCTAACTGACAAAATTCTTTGTAAACTGTTACATCCTTTGTTTTCTCATCTAATATCTCATTTCTAAAGTGCCTACTAGACAAATAAGTATCTCGACCATTAACAATTGTACTTCCAGCTAACTGTCTTTCTTCTTCTTTAATTAATCCAATTTGAGGTAATATCTCAACTCTTGAAAAGGTACTTGCTAGAAATTTATTTGCACTTTTTATATTTCTTCCCAATTTATCATAATAACAAGCATAAGCAACATCATCTGAAATATAAATTTCAATCTTATTCTTATCATTAAAATATCCTATTATTTTTGAAATAATATCTTCTTTGTAAAAATGAGATACTGTCCGTAGATCAATCTTCAAAGAATCTAACTTAAGTTTCTTTGATTTTTTGTTTCTCTGCTGAAAAATAGAGGGCAAATCTTTATAAGTCTGTTTTGAACCACTTTTTATTGCAAGTGATAGCAATCGCAACCCCTCAATCATAGTAGACTTCCCAGCATTATTCTTTCCTACAGCAATTGTAATATCTCTTAACGGGATTGTAGCATTTTCAAAACATTTATAATTTATAAATTGAATTTTTTCTAACATGAAAATTTACTCCTAAAAGAATATTTAATTCATATTTATTTCTGGATTATTTAGCCTAATAAAAAACCATTTAGTGTAAACTGCGCAAGTAAAAATTAGCAAAAGATTACACAAAATGGTTACTTTATACCGTCAACACTATATTACACCAACTTCTTCATTTCATCAATACGTGCTACGGTCGCGTCGTACTTAGCTTGGTAGTCGGCTTGTTTGTCGCGTTCTTTTTGGACGACTTCTGGTTTGGCATTGGCTACGAAGCGTTCGTTAGAGAGCTTCTTACCGACCATATCCAGTTCTTTTTGCCATTTAGCCAGTTCCTTGTCGAGACGAGATAGTTCTTCTTCGACATTGAGGAGGTCTGCCAGTGGCAAGTAGATTTCTGCTCCTGTGATGACGCTTGACATAGCGAGTTCAGGTGCAGGGATGTTTGATGCGATTTCCAAGTGTTCTGGATTTGTGAAGCGTTTGATGTAGTTAACATTGCTGTTAAAGAAGGCTTCCAAGTCGCTATCGCTTGTCTTAACAAGGATTGTGATAGGCTTGCTTGGTGCTACGTTTACTTCCGCACGTGCATTACGAACAGCACGGATCAAGTCTTTGAGACTTTCCACGCCAGTGTGAGCTGCAAGGTCTTCAAAGGCTGGGTTAACAGTTGGGTATTCCGCTGTAACGATAGAGCCTTCTGAGATTTGTCCAAAGATTTCCTCTGTCACGAATGGCATGATTGGATGAAGGAGACGAAGGATCTTGTCCAAAGTGTAAAGGAGAACAGAACGTGTGATAACTTTCTCTTCTTCATTATCGCTATAAAGGACTTCCTTGGTCAACTCAACATACCAGTCCGCAAACTCGTCCCAGATGAAGTTGTAGAGGATGTGACCAGCCACACCAAATTCAAACTTGTCAAAGTTTTCAGTAACTTTGCCGATAGTTTCATTGAGGTTATGAAGAATCCAGCGGTCTGTGACGTTTCCAGCTTCCTTGTTGACAACTTTTTCCACATTGGCAGTTGCTTGCTCAAGGGTCAAGCCTTCATTGTTCATGAGGATGTAGCGAGAGATGTTCCAGATTTTGTTAATGAAGTTCCATGAAGCATCCATTTTCTCGTAAGAGAAGCGCACGTCTTGACCAGGTGCAGAACCGTTTGAAAGGAACCAGCGAAGGGCATCGGCACCGTATTTTTCGATAACATCCATTGGGTCAATCCCGTTTCCGAGAGATTTAGACATTTTGCGTCCTTGCTCGTCACGAATGAGACCGTGGATAAGAACGTTTTGGAATGGCTGACGGCCAGTGAATTCCAAAGATTGGAAGATCATACGAGACACCCAGAAGAAGATGATATCGTAACCTGTTACCAAAGTTGAAGTTGGGAAGTAACGTTTGAAGTCTTCTGAGTCGACATCAGGCCAGCCCATGGTTGAGAATGGCCAAAGGGCAGAACTGAACCAAGTATCCAAGACGTCTTCGTCTTGAGTCCATCCGTCACCTTTTGGAGCTTCTTCGCCGACGTACATTTCACCCTCAGCATTGTACCAAGCAGGGATTTGGTGGCCCCACCAGAGCTGACGAGAGATAACCCAGTCGTGGACATTTTCCATCCATTGAAGGAAGGTATCGTTGAAACGAGGTGGGTAAAATTCTACCTTGTCCTCTGTGTCTTGGTTGGCAATGGCATTCTTAGCCAATTGATCCATCTTGACGAACCATTGAGTAGACAAGCGTGGCTCAACAACTACACCTGTACGCTCTGAGTGACCAACACTGTGAACACGTTTTTCGATTTTAACGAGGGCGCCGATTTCTTCTAACTTAGCAACGACAGCCTTACGAGCTTCAAAACGGTCCATACCTGCAAATTCGAAGGCCAAATCATTCATAGTTCCGTCGTCATTCATGACATTGACTTGTGGCAAGTTGTGTCGTTGACCAACCAAGAAGTCGTTTGGATCATGGGCAGGTGTGATTTTCACGACACCGGTACCAAACTCAGGATTAGCGTGCTCGTCCCCAACGATTGGAATCAATTTATTAGCGATTGGAAGGATGACATTTTTACCAATCAAATCCTTGTAACGTGGATCTTCTGGATTGACCGCAACGGCAACGTCCCCAAACATGGTCTCAGGACGAGTTGTCGCAACTTCAAGGGCGCGTGAACCGTCTTCCAGCATGTAGTTCATGTGGTAGAAGGCACCTTCGACATCCTTGTGAATAACTTCGATATCAGAAAGGGCTGTACGAGCTGCTGGGTCCCAGTTGATGATAAACTCACCACGGTAGATCCAGCCTTTCTTGTAAAGATCCACAAAGACCTTGCGAACGGCTTTTGACAAACCTTCATCAAGAGTGAAACGCTCACGAGAATAGTCTACAGAGAGCCCCATCTTGCCCCACTGTTCCTTGATGGTTGTCGCATATTCGTCTTTCCATTCCCAGACTTTTTCCAAGAATTTTTCACGACCAAGGTCATAACGACTAATGCCCTCACCACGCAAGCGCTCCTCAACCTTAGCTTGAGTTGCAATCCCTGCATGGTCCATTCCTGGAAGCCAAAGCGTGTCAAAACCTTGCATGCGTTTTTGACGGATGATGATATCCTGCAAAGTCGTATCCCAAGCGTGACCAAGGTGAAGCTTACCAGTTACGTTTGGTGGTGGAATGACGATTGAATAAGGCTTAGCCTTTTGATCGCCTGAAGGCTTGAAAACATCAGCATCAAGCCATTTTTGGTAACGACCAGCCTCAACCTCGGCTGGATTGTATTTAGGTGAAAGTTCTTTAGACATGTATTTGTCCTTTCTAGTTAATTTCTAAGCTACTTTGATAAGCATCTAAAATATCAATAGTATCTCTTATAATAGGGCTCTGTGTGGCTTTGTAAAGAGATTTATTCCCAATAATATAAAATTCTTCTTTAGCTCTAGTCGCTGCAACGTTTAAAATATTGGGTTCAGAGACAGCCCAGCGAGCAGCCCCCTCACTCATATTATCTGCTCCAAGCACAAAATATACAATCTTATTTTCTTTTCCTTGGAAAGTATGTACCGTCCCTACATTTATAGGTTTTCCATTTTCCCGCTTTGTAAAACCGATTTTATCTAGTTCTTTTGCTAGTTGAACCGATACATTTTTAAAAGGAGTAATGACATAAATATCATCAAATTCCTCATGTCTTTTCTGCAACTCTTCTTTCAAATAATCAGCTTGCTCAGGAACAAATTTATCCTTAGCACCTCCACCAACGTCAAACCATTCTCCCAGACCTCGAGTTTCTTCCTTTCCTTGAACCATTAAGTTATCATAAGAAATTTTATTGGAAATACTGAACATCGGATCACTAGAACGACGATGAACCCAGAGAGGAAGTCCTATCCATGTCCCATCTTGTTTTTTAAAACCATATTTACTAGCAGAATCCATCAATTCTTGCGTTGATGATACAAGATATTTAGAGTCTATCTTGTGGTGCTGTGCTAAAAATCCTAAAATATTTTTATC
>NZ_CAJZDT010000134.1:0-4639 GCF_915066115.1 uncultured Streptococcus sp.
CTGGCAGATATTCTTTCATCGAAGCCTTACTGGCCACTTCAAAAAGTTTCTGATGTCCCTTGTGGATGCCATCAAAATAACCTAGTACAAGGACTGTTTTTCCCGGTACTGCAATGTCTTTTTCGTTCTTAATAGGTACTGTTGTAATCATGAAACTATTATATCATAGAGAAAGCCTTTTCGCTAAAAGGAAAGCCCAAATGTCGTTTTTTGCCCCTGAACTGACCTTAAAAAATCTTTCAAGATGTTAGTTTTAAAAAATAGCATCCCCTAAGAGATGCTATCGTTTGGTAACTAGTCTACTGTTTCTTCTAAATCTTTTAACTTCACCGAAACAATTTTTGACACACCTGATTCTTGCATAGTCACTCCATAGATGGAATCAGCCGCTGCCATGGTTCCCTTACGGTGGGTTACGACGATAAACTGGCTGTCCTTGTCAAATCGATTGAGGTAATCCCCAAAACGTTTAACATTAGCTTCATCCAGCGCAGCTTCCACCTCATCCAAGATAACAAAAGGAATGGTCTTGACACGAATAATGGAGAAGAGCAAGGCAAGAGCCGACAGGGCTTTTTCCCCACCACTCATAAGGTTTAGAGACTGAATTTTCTTACCTGGCGGTTGGACAGAAATCTCCACACCAGCTGTTAGCAAGTCTCCCTCAGTCAAAATCAAGTCTGCCTGACCTCCGCCAAACATCTGTTTGAAGGTCACTTTAAAGGACTCACGAATAGCTTCAAAAGTTGATTTAAAGCGTTCCTTGACCTCATCATTCATCTCTGTAATGGTCTCAAGGAGTAGGTTTTTCGCTGACAAAATGTCATCTCGCTGGCTATTGAGGAAATCCAGACGGCTGTGAACTTCTTCATACTGGTCAATAGCTTCCAAGTTGACAGGACCCAGTGTGCGAATAGCCTTCTCTAAATCCTTAACTTCTTGCTCTGCCAGATTGAGGTTTTCCAATTCATGTGCCTTTTCTAGTGCTTCAGTATAGCTAATCTGATACTGGTCTGTTAATTGACTTTGTAGATAGCGTAAGCGCTCGCTGACCTTTTCTTTCTTAGCTTCAGCACGTGTTTGCTTGCGAATCCACTCCTCGTTCTGCTGGCGAGCCTGGTCCAAATGACTAGCAATATCATCCAGCTGACCTTCAATATCATCCAACTCAAACTGCTTGCGAATCAAACCTTGTTGGAGGTTTGTTTTCTGAGTTTTGGCTTCTTCCGCCTGTTGATTGAGCAATTCTGTATCAACCTTCTCAAGATTGTCAACCTTTTCTTGAAGAAGACGCTGGATTTCTTCTTGCTCGATATTCAGATTATCCAATTCCTTGCCTAAACGTTCAATATCCGCAACTTCGTAACGTTTTTGCCCTTGTAGTTCTGTCTTAAGCAAGCGAGCTTGCGCTACCTGTTCTTGCAAGTTTTGATAGCGTTCTTGGATGGCATTTTTGTTAGACTTAATCTCTTCAATCTCAGCTTCCAGATTTTGCTTGTCACTGGCAATAGTAGCAAGGCGTGCTTGGCATTTTTCCTTATCTGCTTGCCAATCTCCGTCAGAAAGACGATCTAATTCCTCTTCTTGGAGTTTCCAAAGAGTTTCTAGCTCTTCAACTTGCTGACTGGTCTGCTGATAAGCGAGGGACAAGCCTTGCTCCTGAATACGTGCCTGCTCTCCTTGAGATTTGATAGCTTCTAATCTTTCTGTCAATGAAGCCATCTCATCTTGCAAGGCCTTCAAAGCCACTTCTTCTGAACGAAGACTTGCTTCTTCTTCAGCAATTTCTTTTTGTAATTGCTCCAGTTCTGGCTTGATGAAAATGCTGTTATTCTGGCGATTAGCTCCACCTGCATAGGAACCACCTGTGCGCAACTCTGTGCCGTCCAAAGTCACCATACGAACCTGATAACGAACCTGGCGAGCAGCTGCACGAGCATGTTCTACGGTATCAAAGATAGCCGTCGTAGCTAGCAAGTTCTTGAAAATAGCTTCCAGTCTAGTATCGAATGTCACCAACTCATCTGCCATCCCAAGGAAGCCTGGACTTGCTGCGATAGCATCTTGATTCTGACTAGAAATCGTACGAGCCTTGATAGTCGTTAAAGGAAGGAAGGTCGCACGACCGGCTCTGTTTCGTTTGAGGAAATCAATGGCCTTAGTCGCCGCGTTCTCATCTTCTACAATGATGTGCTGACTGCTTGCTCCAAGCGCAATCTCTAGAGCAGTTTGATAATGCACATCAAAGGTCAGGTGCTCACTAACAGCCCCAATTATTCCACCAAGACGGGCCTTTTCTTGGAGAACACTCTTAACACCTGCATAAAAGTTACTATGATTCCTCAGGATATTTTCCAAACTTTTAGCTCTGGCCTGCTTGTTTTTAAGACTGTCCAGACGGTCAAAGAGTTGACTTTGTTGAGCTTGATAGGAAGTTTTCTGTTCCTCTTGCTCCTTGTCAATAGCTTGATAGTCGGCCAATAATTTCTGAACCTGCTCCTTAGCAGTTTCAAGCTCGTCTTTTTGCTGACTAGCCTTCTCTTTAGCTGTAGCCAGTTGTTCTTTGAGTTTTTGTAGTTGATCTGCTTGTTTTTGAGAAAGCTGACGACTATTTTCCAACTCGTTTTCGATACGGGTCAGCTGGTTTGAGACATCTGCTTCTTCTTGTAAAAGAGCTACAAAGCGTTCGCGTAAGAGCTCAATCATTTGATCAGGATCATCTGAAAAAGCCAGCAATTCAGCCTCTAAACGATTGAGTTTTTGATTATTTTGGACTAGATTTTCTTCTAAGAGAGCTAAAGAGCTTTCTTTTTCAGCCTTTTCCTGACTTAGAGTCTTTCTCTTATCCTCCAAAGTAGCCAAACGGACTTGTGCTTCCTGTTGATTCAGGGCTACTTGCTCAGATTCTAATTTCGATAAGGCTAATTTTCTCTCTAAATCACTAATCAGACTGGTCAAATCCATCAAACTGCCTTGGTCTTTGGCCATTTCAGCTTGTAAATCTTGGCGTTGCTTTTTAAGAGTTTGGTTTTCTTCTTCTAATTTTTCACGCTTTTGGTAGTAGCTAGTCAAGAGTTCCTGAACCTGAGCCAACTCTTCTTCTGTCAACTCTAGTTCAGCCTTATTTTCCTTGATTTGAGCAACTAAAACATCCAAGTAAATAACTTTACGTTGGCCTTCCAAGTCTAGAAACTTACGAGCATTTTCAGCTTGCTTCTCAAGAGGTTTGATTTGATTATCCAACTCGTAGATAATATCTTCCAGACGATCCAGATTATCCTGAGTTTGTTGCAGTTTACTCTCAGTTTCTTTTCGACGAGTCTTGTATTTTAAAACTCCAGCAGCTTCTTCAAAAATAGCTCGGCGTTCCTCAGGCTTGGAGTTGAAAATCTCCTCAACCTTCCCTTGGGAAATGATAGAGAAGGAATCTCGTCCCAAACCTGTATCCAAGAAAAGATCATGAATATCACGCAGACGGACTTTCTTTCCGTCAATCTTGTATTCGCTATCTCCACTACGATAGATATGGCGTTCTACCCTGATTTCTTGACCTGCATCCTTGATAAATCCGTCATGATTATCCAGAGTCACAACTACAGAAGCATAATTGAGAGGTTTGCGACTTTCGGTCCCAGCAAAGATAACATCCGGCATCTTGCCACCACGGAGACTCTTGACACTTGACTCCCCCAAGGCCCAACGCAGACTTTCTGTAATATTGGACTTTCCAGATCCATTGGGTCCAACAACTGCCGTCACACCTTGGTCAAAGACAACCTTGGTCTTATCAGCAAAAGACTTGAATCCCTGAATTTCAATTTCCTTTAAATACATGAATCCAGCCCTTTCTCAACGGCATTTTTTGCAGCTTCCTGCTCTGCTAGTTTCTTAGAACGACCTTGACCTTGACCAATGCTCTTACCTTCAACAAGAACTTCTACATCAAAGACCTTATCGTGGGCAGGACCCGTTTCAGAAATCACCTGATAACGAATAGCCACATCTCCATTGACCTGAAGTAACTCTTGGAGATGGGTTTTGTAGTCTGTAATCATCTCAAATTCGCCTGCTTCAACCTTAGGAATCATGACTTGATAGATAAATTCCTTGACCTTGGCCACATCCTTGTCCAAAAGGAGGGCACCAAGAAAGGCTTCAAAGGCATCACCAAGAATGGTGTCACGATTGCGCCCACCAGACTTTTCTTCCCCTTTACCAAGTTTGATAAACTGATCAAACTGGCAATCACGCGCAAAACCAGCTAAACTCTCCTCGCGAACAATCATGGCACGGAGTTTAGACAAGTCACCCTCAGGCTTTTTAGGATATTTTTTATACAGATATTCTGAAATCAATAACTGTAGAACAGCGTCTCCTAAAAATTCCAAGCGTTCATTGTGTGAAATTTTTAAGAGGCGGTGCTCATTGGCATAACTCGTATGAGTAAAGGCAGTTTCCAGTAAATTTTTGTCTGCAAATTCGATTGCAAAATGGTTCTTTAGTACAGTTTGTAATTCTTTCATACCAACCTCTTTCTAACTGATAACAGTCCCTCTTATTATATCAAAAAAAGCACCCTGAGTCACTTTAAAACGGGACTAGAGGGTAATTGAGCATTTTTTAAAACAAACTTTTCAAT
>NZ_CAJZDT010000135.1:0-4618 GCF_915066115.1 uncultured Streptococcus sp.
AACAGGTCGTTTTACCAAGAAAAGACTGACCAACACAAAAGAGCGATACCATCATTTTAAGGCTGGAAAAGGATGGAAACTAGCGAAAGATAATCCAAGTTCCTTTAAAAATCGGTATCGAAAATTAAAGAAACAAGGTCTTACCAGTGTTCGAAATATCTATCAAAAACTAAAAGCAGCCTTTTCCTTCTTTACATTTGCGGCTGGAAATCCTGTAACCTGGATAGTAGGAGGATTAGTCTTTCTTCTCTTATTTATGCTGAGCTTCTTTTTAGGATTTTCATCTGCTAGTTTGATTCAACAAGATGAATTTGAATTAACAAAAGCTTATACCCACCTAACTTGGGAAGACGCAGAACATACTCGTACAAATGACAAAGGCATTACCTATTACACAAAAGTTGATGATGTGATGGGGTATATGAACTTTAAATTCCATGACTATGAGTTACACAAACCAGTTCACTTATTTAGTTCAGAAACTTACAAGGATTATCTATCTACTTTGTGGCATGATTTAAACGATGGGGAAGATTTGAAATCCATGCAAGACCTTTATGAAACTCCTAAGTATAAACTCTCGAAAGACGATCAAGAGGAAATAAAGGAACTAAAAGAAGAGGGTGTCTATGCTTCCATGCAGGAATTGGACAATCCATTTGAGGGGAAAAGCAACGAAGATAGTCTAACCATGACTTATCGTTATGGATACTATGATTTAGACGGAAAACCTACCCTTCAGGAGTACATTCTACTAGAAGCGAAGGCTCACCAAACGATTGTCGCACCAATGGATGGAGTTGTATCTCTAGATGGCGACAATATAATTCTCACTAACGGAAAAGGAGAGAATGAGAGTCGATTGACCTTGTATTCCATTCATAATGGCCGTGCGATTGAGGGGACAAGAGTTCTAACGGGTGATATTATTGGTGAAACACCAGATGATACAGGTTTGAAAGTTTCCTATCAAAAGTATAAGAACAAGAAAGAAAAATTGGTGTATGTCAATCCGCAATTTTATTTTCCAAAAGTCATTCAACTTCAGACAACTATCTTACCTGCCATTGGTCAGTTTGGTGGGGATGAGTTTGAACGAGCAAAACATATTTATGAGTTTTTGAAATCTCAAGGGGCAAGTCCCCAAGCCATTGCGGCTATTTTAGGAAATTGGTCGGTAGAGTCTTCTATCAATCCTAAACGAGCTGAAGGAGATTACTTATCTCCTCCTGTTGGAGCTACCGATTCCTCATGGGATGATGAAAGCTGGTTAGCGATTGGAGGTCCAGCCATTTATAATGGTGCTTATCCTAATATTCTTCATAGAGGTTTAGGTTTAGGTCAATGGACGGATACCGCAGATGGTTCAACACGGCATACAGCTTTATTGAATTATGCACATATCAAAAATAAGAAGTGGTATGATTTAGACCTCCAACTTGATTTTATGCTTCATGGGGATAGTCCTTACTATCAAAGTTGGTTAAAGGATTTCTTTGGAAATACGGGCAGTGCAGCCAATCTCGCTCAACTCTTTCTTACCTATTGGGAGGGAAATTCTGGTGACAAACTACTGGAAAGACAAACTAGAGCAACGGAATGGTATTACCAAATTGAAAAAGGCTTTAGCCAAACAAATGGAGGACAGGCAAAGAGTGACCCGCAATCCCTTGAAGGGGTTCGTGGGGACTTGTATGATCATTCTGTTCCTGGTGGTGGAGATGGTATGGCCTATGCCTATGGACAATGTACATGGGGTGTTGCGGCTCGTATGAATCAGTTAGGATTAAAGCTAAAAGGTAGAAATGGAGAGAAGATTTCAATCATTAATACCATGGGAAATGGTCAGGACTGGGTTGCGACAGCTTCAAGTCTTGGTGGAGAAACGGGTTCCACACCAAGAGCAGGTGCTATTGTTTCTTTTGTAGGAGGTACACATGGGACACCAGCAGACTATGGTCATGTGGCTTTTGTCGAGAAGGTCTATGATGATGGTTCTTTTCTAGTTTCTGAAACCAACTATGGTGGAAACCCTAACTATACCTTTAGAAAAATCTCGCAAGCAGATAGTGCCATTAGTTTTGCTTATACGGTGAAATAAAAGAATCATGTCATCAGTTTAGGTGACATGATTCTTATTTTTTATAAAGTGACATATTTAATGCCATAGGCTAATAACTTACTTGATGATCGTCTTTAATCAATTGACTGTAAGCAACAAATCCGAACTGTTCATAAAATTGAATGACTTTAGGATGATTGATACTATCTAAAAATACCATCTGAGTTCCTACAATTGCTCGAAATTCTTCAATTTTTTGAATTACAATTTCAAATAACTCTTGTCCTGATAGTTTATTTAGCTTTGTGTTTTTGCCGAATTGACCGATAAGTAACACAGGGAGATAATTAATATTTTTGGGACTTTTCCCTTTTAGGACGAGTTTCTTTTTTAAGGATTTCTCTAAATCAGAAATATCAACAACTTTGAGAGATAAACTAAAGAATCCTATGATGTTATTTGTTTCAGTTTCTTCAACGATAAAATTACGAGAACGATGTTGTTTTTCAAAATTGGGGGCTTTATCAGATAGATAAGTCAACATCTCTTCATTACCGTTGAAATCAACATTTTCTAAAATGATAGTTTTAAATAGATCCTGAACTTGTTTCTCAGTTTTATCAGGAGCTAGCACTTGAATATTTTCAAGATATTGCTTAAGTGGTGTTACTTGAATTGTCATCTTACAGATACTTTGAAATGAGTTTATTTTTCGTTGGAGCGGTAGCGTCCTGTGATTCAATGGATTTCAAGACGGCTTGTAGCTTTTTAGATGGTTTATGATTAAGAATTTTTAGAGCATCTTCGTTTGTTAGTTTTATATCACGTGTTAAACTGATTGTAGCCATTTGTTCTACCTCCTGTTTCTACTTAAATTCATTATAGCTTATTTTGAACAAAAATTCAATCTGAAGATAGTGTATGTTTTTTATAGTGTATAAATCCAAAATAAGTTTTTCTCTTGCGTTTGTAGCTCATATTCGTTAGAATAATGGTGTAGATGAGTGGTCGGCTCATGGTCAATCTGATGTTAATCTTGGACATAAGGGCCAAGCGGTGGCGGACACCAGAATAAACCGACTGACTAGGCGGCTTACAGGTTCTGTAAGTCATCTTTTTTATTTGAAAAAAGACAGTAAAAAAGCGCAAAAAATCACTTCCTGTGCTATACTGTAATTGAAATTTTTTTAGTTTTGGCGTTAGAATTGTTTCCTCAGTCCTAGCGCCTTTTCTTTTTGATAAGTCTGCTTGGTGGAGAGTAGTTTGTAAATGATTCTGAGAATCTTATGAGCACAAGCAATAACAGCCTTCATCTTGCTTCCTCTTTGGGAAATTCGATTGTAAAAAGAAGAAAAAGCTGGATCCTTAGAATGTGATGCAATTAATCCCGACATGGTCAAATCCTGTTTGATATAGCGATTTCCTTGCGTGATGTGTGAGGATTTTTTAATGCCAGCACTTTCATAAGATCCTGGGCATAGTCCAGCCCAGGATACTAAGTGTGCATCGGATGGAAAGGCTGTAACAGTTGGTCAAATTTCAGCTAGAATAGTGGTGGAACAGTTTTCATTCACACTAGGAATGGTTTGAAGCATCTTATTTTACTCAGGGGAACTCCTTTTCGATGTAGTATTGAATCTCATTGGTCAATTTTTCAATGAGTTCCTGATACATCTGACATTCCTCTAAACTCTGGTCTAAGAGGAAGCGGTCTTCTACTGATAACTTTTCTTTCATCGCTTCAACGAGTTCTTCTGGACTTGTTTTCACTCGCTTCTGGATACAAGGAATAACAGATTCTACATTAATGGTTTCTCCGTTAATGTAGAATTTTAAAAGTGCTTGTCCCGTCTTAGAAAAAATATCAGAAAGATAACTTGTTAGCTTGATATTGGCCTGTTGTAAGAGATTGTGAATTTCATTTTTAACTTGAGTTTGACGTTGCTTGTAAGAACGCATGCGACGTTTCAGTAAACGAATCTGTACCACTTCAGGGGTAGGGATATAGGAAGGTTCAATTAGTCCGAAACGACCGAGTCGCGCAATCCATTCAGCGTCCTTCACGTCTATCTTACGACCAGGTTTGAAGATTGGCAAGTGCTAAAACTAGATTAGAATCTGAAAAGATATTAAAGAGAGGGAGCCAATATTGCCCAGTACTTTCAAAAAAGACATGTGTGACATGGTTTTTCACCACCCAATCTAAAGCATTGTGAAGAGCTAGAGTAGTTGTTCCAAATTTCTTCTGAATTTTCTTTGGATTATTGGTATCTAGTGGGCCATCTAGAATACAAAAAACAATAGATTTTTGGTGGACATCAATACCACAACACGTTTCAATCATGACTCTTGTTCATCCAGTTTTTTATACAGGCTAGGAAAAGCCCTATTAAAGAACACGGATTGGTATTGTTCATCTTCATTATAGGCTAAATATCTTTTTCTGTGGAGAAACGGGTTCCACACCAAAAGCGGGAGCTATTGTTTCTTTTGTAGGAGGTACACATGGCACACCAGCTATCTACGGTCATGTGGCTTTTGTAGAGAAAGACTATG
>NZ_CAJZDT010000136.1:0-4490 GCF_915066115.1 uncultured Streptococcus sp.
TCCTTATTTCCCTTTTATTTCTATTCTCTATTTTATTACTTGATAATACCTCTTTTATTAGAAAACATAGTTTAAATAAACAAGGCAAACAGATAATAGAAGATGTGATAACTTACTATAAAAACAATGAAAATATAGAAAATTTTAACTCAAACGATTTCGTATTCACAGATGAGTACATCTCTTTATTAAATATTAGAATCATAAAGATTGAAAAGATGTACACAATCATTTTCCCTAAGAAACTTACAGAAAAAAGAAGCAAGCGTGAATGGAATATAGAAAATGTAAGAGGTAGACTTGAGATTCCTAATATACTTTTAAATAATCAGAAGTATACATTTATTTTTAAGAGAGAGTCAGAAAATTCTATTCCAAGTATAGATGATGTTAGATTTCAAAATGGTACTAGTGTAAAAACAGTGGAATTAGAAAAGTTAAAAAAAATATTTGAAATACTATTTTTAGGTGCTGAAATTGAATTTACCAAATTTACATTTGTCGAAAAAATGCTTTATAAATTCACGGTAAATAAAGAAAATCCTACTATTTGGAGTAAAGTATTCAAATTTTTAAAATTCTTGGTTGTAGTCGTAGCAATGATTCTTTTTCTTTTTTTTGTAATTATGTTAGGATTATTTGTTATCGGAGATTATTTATTTTACATCTTCCTTATTCTTTATTTACTTTTAAAAATAGCTCAATATATTGTAAAAAAATTATTTAGCTAATATTAGTTTAATCAGTATCATTATCTATACTAAGCATTGGTCTTATCATAAATTTCAATAGATTTATCCCACTAGGTGCGACAGCCATGGTTACAGTTGTGCCTTTCAACCATTTTTTACTCGTTCCACTTTAGGAAGAGAAAAAAGTGATTGAAGCATAGAATCCTGAATGGAAAGACCTTAGTACTAGTAGAGCTGAGATCCCTTCGACAGAAGCAAGTAAACGGAACATGGCAACTGTTGGGAGCATTGTTGACTTGTTCTTATCGTTTGCTTTACTCTATAGGAATGCTAAGGTAACCTACTGCCGATGAACTAAAGAACCTTCCCAAGATTGAGAACAAGGGTATTCCTAAACTTGATAATAAGAAAATTCCAAAAATAAAAAGGGATTTAGAAGAGTAAGATTGTTAATCTAATCATGATAGAGGAGATTCAAGCTTATATCTCTTCTTTTTAGATACGGGATAATGATGTTTTCAAGTACGATGGTATGTAAGCAAGTCCGCTATGTATAAGGAGTTGAAACCATGCTAGCTACTTGTATTGATTATATAGGTGATAAGTCAGGGACCTATAAGTTGTTAAGAAATTATTCGTCCTTGCCTTTCTCTTTAATCCAATCCAGAATAAAAGATCATGACACAGTAATAGAAGTAGACATGTTAGATTTGGACGAATTGAAAAAGGTTAGAGAATTAATTGGAGAGTTAAGTGCTATTGGAACTAAGATTACGATGAGGGATTCAACTGGTATTATCACCTTAGAATTATTAAATAATATTATTTCTACCTTCGAAGAGATTGTGGCTGAAAGAGAAGAACTAGATGCTCTGATATTTGAGGAGGAAGAGTGATTTGTTTTGCTAGTTTCTAAAGGTAACTCGTTTGTGACGAATTCAATATTCAAAAAGAACACCCCAGAAGTAAGAGTGTCATCTCTACTTTTTGGGGTGTTATTTATTTTCTATGCTTAAGCATTTTACAGTACCCACGTTCGAATAGCATGGGCAACGCCAGATTCGTCATTTGTTTTAGTGATGTATTTGGCGATTTTTTTGATTTCTGGATTTCCATTTTCCATGACAACTGGATTGCCAACGACTTCCAGCATGGCACGGTCGTTTTCTTCGTCACCGATAGCCATGGTTTGATCTTTGGTCAATCCGAGTTTTTCAGCTAAGTGAGTAATGGCTGAACCCTTGTCCACATTCTTTTTAAGGAGTTCGAGGTAGAAAGGAGCAGACTTGTTGATGGAGTAGCGTTCGTAAAATTCCGCTGGTATCTTTTCAATTGCAGCATCGAGAATTTCTGGTTCATCGATAAACATACACTTGACGATTTCCTTGCCAGCCATTTCTTCAGGTGTGCGGTAAAAGATAGGCATGCTGACGAGGGTTGATTCGTGCACTGTGTATTTTCCGATATTGCGATTGGCAGTGTAGATACCGTCCTTGGTAATGGCATGCATGTGGACACCGAGCTTGCGGCTGAGGAATTCCATATCCAGATAATCCTCATAAGTCAAGGATTCACTGATAATCTCATGACCTGTAGCAGTTTCTTGGACAAGGGCACCATTGAAGGTCACGACATAGTCACCCTCGTCTCTCAACTGCAAGTCGTCCAGAAGTTTGGCAACACCTGCGATAGGGCGGCCAGTTGCAATCACGACTTTAACACCAGCTTCTTTGGCATCTTGGATGGCAGAAAAGACTTCAGGAGTGATTTCCTTTTGGCTGTTGACTAGGGTTCCGTCAATATCGACGGCAATTAGTTTAATACTCATACATTTCCTCTTCTAGTTTTTATTTGGGGTAAAATGATCGTTCTCAATCAAGTGTAAAAATTGTTGGGTAATGCTTGCGAAAATGCTGTTTTGGTCTAACATTTCTTTCGGGAAATAGAAACGATTATCTCCGTGTCGACTGCCAGCAAGGGATTGGACGATAGGAGACAGGCTAGAGAGTTCTGCCAGTTCTCCATTTTTTTGTAAAATCTCAATCTGTGTCCTTGGGTTTTCAGATTCGGGACGATAGATATCATAAGGGAGGTCAAAGTTCTTATGGATGGCTGTGTAGTAGTCTGGCTCAAAGCCGATGTCCTCAACCAATTTTCTCATGCAAGCGAGTTGGTCTTGGTCCTCTTGTGAAAAGCTAATGGATTTAAAGACCTTACGGTTGACAAAGCGTTGCGACAGGTCTGCAAGAATCTTGTCAGGACTGGTCATCCAGAGCTGGAAGTAGGTATTCATCACGCCATCATCCAGAGCCAGATAGTCAGACAAGGTCACATTTTTTTCAAAGAAAGGTAGCAAATGGGGAGAAGTGCGTGCAAAGAAGTCCTTATCTTCTGGATAAAGCTCCTTGGCGCGTTTGAGAAGGTTTTGAAGGAGGACCTCCATGGCGCGTGTTGCAGGGTGGAAATAAACTTGCATGTACATCTGGTAACGACTGAGGACGTAGTCTTCGATGGCATGCATGCCGTTGTGCTGAAAGGCAATACCGTTTTCGACAGGACGAATGACTCGGAGGATCCGAGTCAAGTCAAATTCTCCGTAAGAAGCACCTGTAAAATAGGAATCGCGCAAGAGATAGTCCATGCGGTCCGCATCAATCTGACTAGAAATGAGCTGCACGACCTGCTTGTTAGGATAGGTGTGGTCGATGACACTGGCAACCTTTTCTGGAAAATCTGGCGCTACTTGTAGCAGGACTTGGTGAATCTCCGTTTCAGGACTTTGGATAATCTCTTGAGTAATAGCTTCATGATTGGTATCAAAGAGATGTTCAAAAGTATGGGAGTAGGCACCATGTCCAAGGTCATGAAGGAGCGCAGCGGTCATGGTCAAGAGAGACTCAGCAGGGTTCCACTCCTCAGGATATTTTTCTTCAAAAATTTCTGTGATGCGTCGAGCAATCTCATAGACTCCCAAGCAGTGGGAAAAGCGACTGTGTTCTCCACCGTGGAAGGTATAACTGGAAGTTCCCAGTTGCTTGATTCGACGCAAACGTTGAAATTCTTTTGTATTAATCAAGTCATAGATGATTTGATTATTGACATGGATGTAGTTGTGAACTGGGTCACGGAATACTTTTTCGTTCATATGACCATTATAGCAAAATCCTTCTCTTTTTGGTAAAATAGTAGGACAAGAGAGAAGAAAGAGGACCTGATGTGAAGATTCGGATGCGAAATACCATTCAGTTTGATGAGCAGTTGGAAGTGATTGACCAGCTCTATGACGTGGAAGTGCATGAAAAGGGAGATTATCGCTATTTGCTTTTCTACAATGAAGAAAAAGAAAAAGTAGTGATTAAATTTCATGCTCGAGAACTGGTGATGACCCGTTTTTCCAATCCGAAAACCATTATGCGTTTTCTAAAGGATAGTGATAGTTTAGCCTATATCCCCACACCCATGGGTATGCAGGAGTTTATTATCCAGACGAGCTGTTATCAAGTGGATGGACAAAAGATTTATTTAGACTATCAACTACAAAATCAAGAGGGACAAGCCTTTGCCAGCTATCAACTGGAAATTACTTGGGGCTAGGTATGACTGGGGACGAGGTTATAGCAACGAAGATGATTAAGTTTATGAAATCAAGCTTTTCTTGCACATTTTTAGTAGCTGAAACCTTTATTTTTTCAGATTAAGGTTATAACACTCATTCCATTACCTATTATTTATTAAAGCGAAATATAATTCAGTCTTTCCTTAAAGTCATTCTAAATGAGTAAATAGGATTTGAGGCCT
>NZ_CAJZDT010000137.1:0-4462 GCF_915066115.1 uncultured Streptococcus sp.
GGTGTTCCGACCATGTGCGTTCGTGTGAAACACGGAGCCAAAGCGGCCGTTATTGAGGAAAAGAAATTAGGTGGAACCTGTGTCAACGTCGGTTGTGTTCCTAAAAAAATCATGTGGTACGGGGCGCAAATCGCTGAGACTTTCCATCAATTTGGAGAAGACTACGGCTTTAAGACTACTGATCTTAACTTTGACTTTGCTACCCTACGTCGCAATCGTGAAGCCTATATTGATCGTGCTCGTTCTTCTTATGATGGCAGTTTTAAACGCAACGGAGTAGACTTGATTGAAGGCCATGCTGAATTTGTAGATTCTCATACTGTCAGCGTAAATGGTGAACTGATTCGTGCTAAACATATCGTGATTGCTACTGGTGCCCATCCAAGTATTCCAAATATTCCTGGTGCTGAGCTAGGTGGCTCTTCTGATGATGTATTTGCTTGGGAAGGATTACCAGAGTCAGTTGCTATTCTAGGCGCGGGTTATATCGCCGTTGAATTGGCTGGAGTACTCCACACCTTTGGTGTCAAGACAGACCTCTTTGTTCGTCGTGATCGTCCTTTACGTAGTTTTGATTCTTACATCGTTGAAGGTCTGGTAAAGGAAATGGAAAGAACAAACTTGCCACTTCATACTCACAAAGTCCCTGTCAAGTTAGAAAAAACTACTGATGGCATTACCATTCATTTCGAGGATGGTACTAGTCACACAGCTAGTCAAGTTATCTGGGCTACTGGTCGCCGTCCAAACGTTAAGGGCTTGCAACTTGAAAAAGCTGGAGTAACTCTGAACGAACGTGGCTTTATCCAAGTGGATGAATACCAAAATACTGTTGTTGAGGGAATCTACGCTTTAGGTGATGTAACAGGCGAAAAAGAACTAACTCCAGTTGCTATCAAGGCTGGACGTACTTTGTCTGAACGTCTCTTTAACGGCAAAACAACTGCAAAAATGGATTACTCAACTATTCCAACTGTTGTCTTTTCACACCCTGCTATCGGAACGGTTGGTTTGACAGAAGAGCAAGCTATTAAAGAATACGGTCAAGACCAAATCAAGGTTTACAAATCAAGCTTTACGTCTATGTACTCTGCTTGCACTGACAACCGTCAAGAAACACGTTTCAAATTGATCACAGCAGGTTCAGAAGAAAAAGTTGTCGGACTTCATGGAATTGGCTATGGTGTTGATGAAATGATTCAAGGATTTGCTGTTGCTATCAAAATGGGAGCAACCAAGGCAGACTTTGATGCAACTGTGGCGATTCACCCAACTGCATCTGAAGAATTTGTAACTATGCGTTAATCGAAACAACAGAAGCTGATACAAATGTGTCTGCTTCTTTTTTGATGTTTTCGAATCGATGAAAACAACTTAACCAATAAGCAAAATCGGCCGTTACAGTTTTTGTTACCTTGTTTTAAAAAATTGGTTGACAATAATTACTCTACGAGTATAATAGTTACTATACATCAGAAAAGAGGTTAACTATTTTGAAAAAAGCTCATATTTATGCTATCCCTGCTATTGGAGCTGCTCTCATTGCTGTTTTGGCACAAATCAGTCTTCCAATTGGACCTGTTCCCTTCACTCTGCAAAACTTTGCAATCGGCTTGATTGCAACTGTCTTTAGACCAAGAGAGGCTGTACTTTCTGTTGGACTCTATCTTCTTCTAGGTGCTATCGGTCTTCCTGTTTTTGCAGGAGGTGGAGCTGGTTTTCAGGCTTTAGTTGGTCCTACTGCAGGCTATCTTTGGTTTTATCTTGTTTATTCTGGACTTACATCCTCTCTAACCAACAGCAAGAGTAGTGTTGTCAAGATTTTTCTTGCAAACCTCTTGGGTGATGCCCTTGTCTTTGTCGGCGGGATTCTCAGCTTACATTTTCTTGCTGGAATGGCATTTGAAAAAGCTCTTGTTGTGGGGGTCATTCCCTTTATCATTCCAGACCTTGGTAAAATTATTGCTATTAGTTTTATTAGCCGTCCATTACTTCAACGCCTTAAAAATCAAGCTTACTTTGCTAACTAAAAAAGGATATCGAGTTGTCATGACTCAATATCCTTTTCATTCATTTTGACAACTTAGTTGCCTTTAAAGGCATCCACCATCGTTTGAAATTCTTCATTTGAGAGAGTGATCCCTTTACCCATTTTAGTATGGTCTGGACTCCAAGCACGAATATCAAACTTTGCAGGGGCTCCATTAAAGCTCACACGGTTGATTTCCTTGGTCCAACCTTTTTCGTTTTCAGAAAGAGTCAACAAGTGCTCTTCGATTTCAAATGTAAATTCTGCCATTTTCTTCTCCTTTTTTTGCTTTCATTTGATTATTCGTAAAATCTTGTAGATTTTAGGAAAATTTTATATAATATTGATATAAAAGAAGGGAGGCCAATATGAGACATAAATTCCAGCAAGTTCTAGATAAAATACATGACTTTTTAAATGGACATGAAGAACCAGACCATACTGAAAGCAACTCCCTTACAGCCACTATTGAAGAGGCTATCCAGAAACAAACTGCTGTTCACCTTATCTTGTCTGAGACAAGTTTTACAGGTGACATCATCAAATACGATCAGCAACGCCAGCAAATTATCGTGAAAAATTTTGCTAAAAATGTGACCCGTATTATCCGCATAAGCGATATTCAACGCCTACGATTTGTCCCTTCAACTGTCCAAACAGCCCAAAAAAATAGATTTAAGAAAGAGTGAGATGTAGTTGCTTCATCCCACTCTTTTTTCTTAGCGAATTTGTTCAAAATGTAAATGAACCGCGATATGATCTCCATAACCACTTCTTTCCAAGTCACGTTGTAGACGATAGGAAATGTAGTGTTCTGCTATGGTAATGTAACCTGCACCCAGTAAACGATGTTCAACCATAGACTGAATCATGCTGATGGTAGCACGTTCCACCTTGGCCTCTTCCAAATCCAAAACCACTTTCTTAGTGACTTGTGCAAGGTTTTGACGCAAATCATCTGTCAATACATAGACAGTCTGGGCTGCCTTTAAGATAGCTTGGTAAATCTTATCTGGATTAAATTCAGCAATTTCACCATCACGTTTGATTACTTGCATAGGTATCTCCTTTATTCTTTGTTTTCTTTAATTTCTGCCAGCATTTTTTCTTCTTCTGCTGTCAGTTGATAATGTTCAAGCAAATCCGGTCTGCGCTCGTAGGTTTTCTTTAAACTCTCATACAGGCGCCACTGACGAATCTTTTCATGGTGTCCACTCATCAGTACATCTGGCACGACCATCCCTCGATAATCGTAGGGGCGTGTGTACTGAGGGTATTCGAGAAGGCCTGAAGAAAAACTATCATCTTGGTGGCTAGACTCCTTGCCAATCACTTCTGGAATCAGGCGAACCGTCGCATCAATCATGGTCATGGCTGCCAACTCTCCACCAGTCAAGACATAGTCCCCCAGGGAAATCTCATCTGTCACCAAGGTCTTAATACGCTCATCATAACCCTCATAGTGCCCACAGATAAAGATTAACTCTTCCTCTTGAGCCAAATCCTCAGCATAGGCCTGATCAAACTGCTTTCCAGCTGGATCGAGGAGAATAACGCGCGGATTTTTCTTTTCAATAGCATCAAAGGAATCGAAAATGGGTTGAGCTCGGAGCAACATCCCCTGACCACCTCCGTAGGGCTCATCATCTACATGGCGGGCCTTTTCAGCATTTTCTCGAAAATTATGATACTGGATATCCAAGAGCCCTTTTTCTCGAGCCTTTCCAACGATTGAGTGCTCCAGTGGAGAGAACATCTCTGGAAAGAGGGTTAAAATATCAATCTTCATCGTCTAACCCTTCTAAGATTTCCACATCGACGCGGTTATTTGGAATATCAACATTGAGAACCACTGGTGGGATATAAGGTAAGAGCAAGTCACGTTTACCTTTTCGCTTGACAACCCAGACATCGTTAGCACCTGGTTGCAAGATTTCCTTGATGGTTCCAATCAAGTTATCACCCTCATAGACTTCCAAACCGATAATCTCGTGATAATAAAATTCACCATCGTCTAGGTCATTCAAATCTTCCTCAGCAACCTTGAGACTGTATCCCTTGTACTTTTCGATAGCATTGATATGGTACATGTCTTTGAATTTAATAATGTCAAAGTTCTTCTGTTTACGGTGGCTAGCAATGGTCACTGTTTGAACAAACTGATTTTTTTCATCAAACAAGGCCAGCTCAGCCCCTTTTTTAAACCGTTCTTCTGCAAAATCTGTCACAGACAAGACTCGCATCTCACCTTGCAATCCCTGCGTATTGACGATTTTCCCAACATTAAAGTAGTTCATCTTGTCTCCTATAGTCTCCTTCTTTCCATCTTATTCTGACAATTCTCGAATAATAGTCGCAATTTTTTCGGATTCAGACCACTGTAAATAATGGTGATTCCCTCCTAAAATGAGTTTAGTATTGGAAGTCCAATAT
>NZ_CAJZDT010000138.1:0-4386 GCF_915066115.1 uncultured Streptococcus sp.
AAGTACAGCCTGCGGCTAGTTTCCTAGTTTGCTCTTTGATTTTCATTGAGTATAATTCTCCAATTTATAAAATGAAATTGCTTTTATATCTAAATTGCTATATAATAATGATAAGGAGGAAATAAGTATGTTAAAAGAAGTATTAAGCGTCGCAAAAGTTGCGAAAAAATCATCACTCTTTTTGGGTGGTGTCGCATTTGGTACCCTTGGTTTGAAAATCTTGGCAAGTAAGGAAGCTAAAAAAGGTTATTCTAAAGCTTTGGCTAAGGCTTACAAGTTGAAAGACGGGCTAGATGCATCTGTTTCTGTTGTGAAACAACATGGAGACGATGTCTTGCAAGATGCCAAATATTTGTACGAGCAAGAGAAAAAAGAAGAGCAATTAGATAGCCTTATAGGGGAATAATATGTCTTTTAAAGTGCTACATAGAGGATACCAACATATCCGACTATCATCTTCTTTTTCACTCACCTTGGATATTCAAGACTATCTTCGTTCCTTGGTGAGAGATGAAAAGGGGATTGAGTCTATCCAGTTTTACATGGATCAACAGCACTTTACTCTACGCATAAAAGAAGGCTTTTCTGTATTAGATAATGCAGAAGCCTTTTTAAAAAGAATTGATAAAGGGAAAGTTTCTGAGTTGATGACTCTTCCCATTCGTAGAGAAGAGAGTGCTTATTCTATTGTTTCAGGTGCAGCGATTAAGCGTATACTTTTTCGTAGTTTTGTGCCGTATCCTATTCGCTATATATGGACTTGTTATCAGGCTTTTGGCTATATTAGAGAAGCCTATCAAACACTAGCGCGTAAGGAACTAACGATGGAAGTTTTGGACTGTTCGGCGATTTTATTGTCCTTGTTTATGAACCAATCCAAGACAGCTAGCAATATCATGTTTATGCTTGATTTGGGGAATCATTTAGATCAGTGGTCCTTGAAAAAAACTGCAACAGATTTAGAACAAAGCCTTCTTGCAAAAGAGAGCGATGTATTTCTAGTACAGGGGGATACGGTTGTTAGTATCAAGAGTTCCGATGTTCAAATAGGAGATGTCTTGGTCCTATCTCAAGGAAATGAAATTCTGTTTGATGGACAAGTAGTTTCAGGTTTAGGTATGGTCAACGAAAGTTCCTTGACGGGAGAGAGTTTTCCAGTTGAAAAAAGAGAGTCTGATTTGGTTTGTGCAAATACAGTATTAGAAACTGGAGAGTTGCGCATTCGTGTAACCGATAATCAGATGAACAGCCGGATTTTACAACTGATTGAGTTGATGAAGAAATCTGAAGAAAACAAGAAAACGAAACAACGCTATTTCATCAAAATGGCGGATAAGGTCGTCAAATATAATTTCTTGGGGGCTGGGCTGACTTACCTATTGACAGGTTCTTTTTCTAAGGCTATTTCTTTCCTATTGGTCGATTTCTCCTGCGCTTTGAAAATCTCTACTCCTGTAGCTTATTTGACAGCTATCAAGGAGGGGTTGAACCGTGAAATGGTGATTAAGGATGGGGATGTTCTGGAGAAATACCTGGAAGTTGATACTTTCTTGTTTGATAAGACGGGAACAATCACAACTAGTTATCCTATAGTTGAAAAGGTGTTACCTTTTGGGGACTATAGTGAGGAAGATATTCTCAGAATCAGTGCCTGTCTTGAGGAACACATTTATCATCCTATTGCTAATGCCATCGTCAAGCAAGCTGAGATAGAGGGAATTGAACATGAGGAAATGCATGGGAAACTCCAATATATCGCAAGCAAGGGGATCAAATCTCATATAGATGGGCAACCAGTTCTTATTGGGAATTATGTTTTGATGCAGGATGAGCAAATTCATATCAGTTCAGAACAAAATGCTTTAATTGAAGAGTACAAGAGTCACTACAATCTCTTATTCTTGGCTTATCAGAATGAATTGATTGGAATGTTCTGTATTCATACTCCTTTGAGAAAAGAAGCAAAAGCAGCCTTGGAGAAACTTAAGGCACAAGGGAAAAAATTGATTCTGGCAACAGGGGACACCTTGGTTAGAACAGAGGAATTAGTCAAAGATTTGCCCTTTGATCAGGTCTATACAGACTTGAAACCTGATGGGAAATTTGAGTTAGTAGAGGAACTGCAGAAAGCAGGTCACACTATTTTGATGGTTGGAGATGGCTTGAATGACTCAGCGGCTCTAACCCTGTCAGATATCGGTGTGGTGATGAATGAGAGTGCAGATATTTCTAAGCAGATGAGCGATATCTTATTGTTAGATAATTGTTTGGATTTCTTCCAAGAGTTGGATTCGCTATCATCATCTTTGCAAACACTCATCAAGAAGAATATTCAAGATACCGTTGTCGTAAATAGTAGTTTGATTGGCTTTGGCTTGTTTAATTGGCTCAGTCCTTCAAATCTCTCTATCTTACATAATCTAACAACCTTACGCATAGTCCTGCGTAGCCTGTCTATTAAAAATAGATAGATGAGAGTTATTAACAGCAAAAAGGAGTTACCTTTCTCGAGGTTAACTCCTTTTTTTTATAGGTAAATGTTGAACAGTTTAGTAAGTCAATACAAAGTATTTTTTCTTTCCACGACGGATAACAGTCAGTTCATTTTCTAACTTATCTGCGTCACTCAAGACATAGTCAAGGTCTTGGATGCGGTCGCCGTTGACGTAGATAGCTCCGTTTTGAACATCTTCACGGGCTTGGCGTTTTGAGTTTACTACACCAGATGAGACGAGCAGTTCCACGATGTTGTGGTTTTCATCTGCTTGAACTTGGTAGTTTGGTACACCCCGAAGTCCTTGTTTGAGTTCTTTAACAGAAAGGTTTTTGATGTTTCCTGCAAAGAGTTGCTCAGTGATGTTGAGGGCTTCTTTGTAGGCTTCTTCGCCGTGAACAAGAGTCACGACTTCACGAGCCAGGACTTTTTGTGCCAAGCGTTCGTGTGGAGCTGCTTCAAACTGTTTGCGGATGTCTTCAATCTCATCAAGTGACAAGAAAGTAAAGATCTTCAAGAAGCGAACAGCGTCAGCGTCCATAACGTTCATCCAAAATTGGTACATTTCGTATGGAGAAGTCTTTTCAGGATTGAGCCAGACTGCGTTTCCTTCTGATTTACCAAATTTCTTACCAGTTGCATCTGTGATCAGTGGAACAGTGATAACGTGGCCTGTCTTGTCAGCCTTACGACGAAGCAATTCAGTACCAGCTGTCATATTTCCCCACTGGTCAGAACCACCGATTTGAAGCGTTACGTTGTGGTCTTGGTTAAGAACGAAGAAATCGTAACCTTGCATGATTTGGTAGGCAAACTCAGTGTATGAAATTCCTGTTTCAATCCGTTTTTTCACAGACTCCTTGCTCATCATGTAGTTGACAGTAAAGTATTTTCCGATATCACGGAGGAAATCAATGAAGCTGATGCTGCCAAACCAGTCGTAGTTGTTGACCATGACAGCTTTATTTTCACCATTTTCAAAGTCAAGAAAACGAGAAAGTTGTCCTTGGATAGACTTGACCCAGCCATCTACTGTGTCTTTTGTTTGGAGACTACGTTCAGCATCTTTGAAGGACGGATCTCCGATGAGACCTGTAGCACCGCCAACGAGCGCATAAGGTTTGTGACCTGCTAGTTGCAAGCGACGACTTGTCAAGATTGCGACAAGATGGCCTAGGTGAAGGCTGTCAGCAGTTGGATCGTAGCCAGTATAATAAGAAACTTGACCTTCTTCTAGGGCTTTACGTAAAGCTTCTTCATCAGTCGTTTGAAAAATCAAACCACGCTCTTTTAGCTCATCAAAAATGTGCATGTGTCTTTTCTCCTTTTTAAAATTATTGTTTCTACCTATTGTATCACAAACTTGGGCAATAGCCTAGCAGAATAGGGAAGAAAGTGGCTATTTTATTGAAAGTTTACCTTTTATGGTATAATAGATAGAGTGAGGAAATCCATGCAAAATCAATTAAATGAATTAAAACGAAAAATGCTGGAATTTTTCCAGCGAAAACAAAAAAATAAAAAATCAGCTAGCCCTGGCAAGAAAGGCTCAAGTGTCCAAAAATCTAAATCCTTAGAAAAGCCAGCCATTTTTCCAGCTATTTTACTGAGTATAAAAGCCCTATTTAACTTACTCTTTGTGCTCGGTTTTCTAGGAGGAATGTTGGGAGCTGGGATTGCTTTGGGGTACGGAGTGGCCTTATTTGACAAGGTTCGGGTGCCTCAGACAGAAGAATTGGTACATCAGGTCAAGGACATCTCTTCTATTTCAGAGATTACCTATGCGGATGGGACGGTGATTGCTTCCATAGAGAGTGATTTGTTGCGCGCTTCTATCTCATCTGAACAAATTTCGGAACATCTGAAGAAGGCTATCATTGCGACGGAAGATG
>NZ_CAJZDT010000139.1:0-4299 GCF_915066115.1 uncultured Streptococcus sp.
AGTTCCAGTTTCCTCATGTCTTGAATGGACTCAATTCTCAGTTGCCAACCTACCTAGCTGCCCTAAAAAGAGAAGGGGAGCAGAACTTTTTCGGTGCCATGTATTTGGAAATGTCTGAACCTGTCCAATCTCTGATGGCCGTTAAAAGTCTGGCAGGTGCAGTAGTAGAAGCTAGCAAATCAATGAAATACCACGGCCTCTTTTTGGAAAAAGAAAGCAGTCATTTAGGCGAATTTTACAACAAAAACAAGGCAAATCAGTTGACGGACGAGGAATTCCAGCTCCTACTGGACTACAATGCCCATCTTTACAAGAAAGCAGCTGAGAAGATTTTAGAAGGCCAGTTCGCCATCAATCCCTATACCGAAAATGGCAGAAGTATTGCCCCATACGTCCAGCAACACCAAACCATTACAGGATTTGAGGCTAATTACCACTTGGGTCAAGCCCGTTTCCTTGAGAAATTAGAGTTGTCTGACGGCAAACGTCTGGTCGGAGAAAAACTCAAGCAAGCTTGGTTTGAGAAAATGAGAGAGGAGTTGAATCGATGAAGCCCATTTCCTTTTTAACTGAGGAAGAAATTCAAAAATTGCAAGAAGCAGAAGCGAATTCGAGCAAGGAACAAAAGAAAACTGCCGAGCAAATCGAAGCCATTTATACGGCAGGGCAAAATATCCTTGTTTCAGCGTCTGCTGGTTCAGGGAAAACCTTTGTCATGGCCGAACGCATTCTTGACCAGTTAGCGCGTGGTGTAGAAATCAGTCAACTCTTTATCTCAACCTTTACCGTTAAGGCTGCCACAGAGCTTAAAGAACGTTTGGAGAAAAAAATCAGCCAACAAATCCAAGAAAGCAATGATGTTGACCTCAAACAACACTTGGGCCGCCAGTTGGCAGACCTACCCAACGCTTCCATCGGTACCATGGACTCTTTCACACAAAAATTCCTTGGTAAACATGGCTATCTGATTGATATTGCACCTAATTTCAGGATTTTACAAAACCAGAGCGAGCAACTTCTTCTAAAAAACGAAGTCTTCCATGAGATTTTTGAAGTCCATTATCAAGGCAAACAGAAAGAGACCTTTAGTCATTTGCTGAAAAACTTTGCTGGGCGAGGCAAGGATGAACGGGGGCTGCGCCAGCAAGTCTATAAAATTTATGACTTCCTCCAATCTACCAGTAATCCTCAAAAATGGCTGAGTGAATCTTTCCTCAAAGGCTTTGAAAAAGCTGATTTTACTAATGAAAAAGCAAAACTGACTGAGCAAATCCAGCAATCCCTTTGGGACTTGGAAAACTTTTTCCGTTACCATCTGGATAATGATGCCAAGGAATTTGCAAAGGCTGCTTATCTAGAGAATGTTCAATTAATTCTGGATGAAATTGGCTCCTTGAATCAGGAGTCCGATAGTCAGATTTATCAGGCAGTGCTTGCGCGTGTTGTCGCCATTTCAAAAGAGAAAAACGGTCGATCTCTGACTAATGCCAGCCGTAAGGCTGATTTGAAGCCACTGGCTGATGCCTATAACGATGAGAGAAAGGCCCAGTTTGCTAAACTAGGACAACTGTCAGACCAGATAACGATTCTCGACTATCAAGAACGTTACCATGAAGACTCCTGGAAGCTAGCTAAAACCTTCCAAGCTTTTATGAGCGATTTTGTGGAAGCTTATCGTCAGCGTAAACGCCAGGAAAATGCCTTTGAGTTCGCTGACATCAGCCACTATACCATTGAGATTTTAGAGAATTTCCCACAAGTTCGTCAGGTTTATCAGGACCGCTTCCATGAAGTCATGGTCGATGAGTATCAGGATACCAACCACATTCAAGAACGGATGCTGGAATTGCTGTCAAATGGTCACAATCGCTTTATGGTAGGAGATATCAAGCAGTCCATCTACCGTTTCCGTCAAGCAGACCCGCAGATTTTCAATGAAAAATTTCAACGCTATGCGCAAAATCCCCAAGAAGGAAAGCTGATTCTCCTCAAGGAAAATTTCCGTAGTAGTTCAGAAGTGCTGTCAGCAACCAATGATGTTTTTGAACGTCTTATGGACCAAGAAGTCGGCGAAATCAACTATGATAACATGCACCAGCTTGTTTTTGCCAATACCAAACTGACTCCCAATCCAGACAACAAGGCAGAATTTCTCATCTACGACAAGGACGATACAGGCGAGGAAGAAGAGAGCCAAGCAGAAACGAAATTAACAGGGGAAATGCGCTTAGTTATCAAGGAAATCCTTAAACTTCATCAGGAACAAGGTGTTGCCTTTAAAGAAATCGCCCTTCTGACCTCCAGCCGCAGTCGTAATGACCAGATTCTTCTCGCCCTGTCTGAGTACGGGATTCCTGTTAAAACCGACGGAGAGCAAAACAATTATCTCCAATCCCTAGAAGTGCAAGTCATGCTAGACACTCTTCGTGTCATTCATAATCCCCTGCAAGACTATGCCTTGGTTGCCCTTATGAAGTCTCCAATGTTTGGCTTTGATGAGGACGAGTTAGCACGTTTATCTCTTCAGAAAGCGGAGGATAAAGTCCAAGAAAATCTCTATGAGAAACTGGTCAATGCACAAAAAATGGTAAGTAGCCAAAAAGTCTTGATTCACTCAGCTCTAGCTGAGAAACTAAAGCAATTCATGGATATCTTGGTTTCTTGGCGCCTGTATGCCAAAACCCACTCCCTATATGACTTGATTTGGAAGATTTATAACGACCGTTTTTATTATGATTATGTGGGGGCTTTACCAAATGGTCTTGCTAGACAGGCTAATCTCTATGCACTAGCTCTGCGTGCTGATCAATTTGAAAAGAGCAATTTCAAAGGCTTGTCGCGTTTTATTGGTATGATTAACCAAGTTTTAGAAGCTCAGCACGATTTGGCAAGCGTGGCTGTCGCACCGCCCAAGGATGCTGTAGAACTTATGACTATTCACAAGAGTAAAGGGCTAGAGTTTCCTTACGTCTTTATTCTCAATATGGATCAAGATTTCAACAAGCAAGACTCTATGTCAGAAGTCATTCTCAGCCGTCAGAATGGTCTTGGTGTCAAATATATTGCCAAAATGGAGACAGGGGCAGTAGAAGACTACTATCCTAAAACCATCAAACTCTCCATTCCTAGTCTGACTTATAGACAGAATGAAGAGGAATTACAGCTAGCAAGCTATTCAGAACAGATGCGCCTTCTTTATGTTGCTATGACAAGGGCTGAGAAAAAGCTCTATCTTGTCGGTAAAGGTTCTCGTGAAAAGCTGGAAGCTAAGGAATACCCAGCAGCTAAAAATGGAAAACTAAACAGCAACACTAGACTTCAAGCAAGGAATTTCCAAGATTGGATTTGGGCTATCAGCAAAGTGTTTGCAAAGGATAATCTCAACTTTTGTTATCGTTTTGTTGGTGAAGATCAGCTGACTAGAGAATCTATCGGAGAGTTGGAAAACAAAAGTCCTCTCCAAGATAGCTCCCAAGCAGACAATCGTCAGTCAAATACCATTAAAGAAGCTCTTGAAATGCTGAAAGAAGTTGAAGTTTATAATACTCTTCACCGCGCAGCCATTGAACTTCCTAGTGTTCAAACCCCAAGTCAAATCAAGAAATTCTACGAACCTGTTATGGATATGGAAGGTGTTGAGATTGCAAGTCAAGGACAGTCAGTAGACAAGAAAATCAACTTTGATTTGCCAGATTTTTCAACCAAAGAAAAGGTAACAGGAGCTGAGATTGGTAGTGCCACCCACGAACTCATGCAGAGAATGGATCTCAGTCAGCGACCAACTCTTGCTAGCCTGACAGAAACTCTCAAACAAGTTCAAACTAGCCAAGCTGTCAGAGACAAGATCAATCTTGCTAAAATTCTTGCATTCTTTGACACAGCACTCGGTCAGGAAATTCTCGCTAATACCAACCATCTTTATCGCGAGCAACCTTTTTCCATGCTCAAACGAGACCAAAAGAGTCAGGAAGACTTCGTTGTCCGTGGTATCCTTGATGGCTATCTACTTTACGAAGATAAAATTGTTCTGTTTGACTATAAGACAGACCGCTATGATGAACCGAGTCAACTCGTAGACCGCTATCGTGGTCAGTTATCCCTATACGGAGAAGCTTTATCACGATCCTATTCGATTGAAAATATTGAAAAATACTTGATTTTACTCGGTAAAGACGAGGTTCAAGTTGTAAAAGTATAATTTATACTCTTCGAAAATCTCTTCAAACCACGTCAGCTTCAGCTTGCTGTAGATATGGTTACCGACTTCGTCCGTTTTATCCCCCACCCACCAAAACTGTT
>NZ_CAJZDT010000140.1:0-4288 GCF_915066115.1 uncultured Streptococcus sp.
TTTTGAGCAACCTGTGGCTAGCTTCCTAGTTTGCTCTTTGATTTTCATTGAGTATAAGGTGGTACCAAGGAGCTAAAATTAACAATAAAAAAGAAAAACGTCTTGACAACTAAGGAAAAAATTTGTTACAATAATAGACGGTACTTTTTACTTTTGGTCTCTCAAGAGTGTACAGGGACGTGCTGACAAATGTTGCAAAAGTACACACAGATGATAGCTGTCACCAAGTGTATCATCACCAAAAATAAAAAAACACAGGAGAATGTAGATGCCTACAATTAACCAATTGGTTCGCAAACCGCGTAAATCAAAAGTAGAAAAATCTAAATCACCAGCTTTGAACGTTGGTTACAACAGTCATAAAAAAGTTCAAACAAACGTTTCTTCACCACAAAAACGTGGTGTTGCAACTCGTGTTGGAACAATGACACCTAAAAAACCTAACTCAGCCCTTCGTAAATTTGCTCGTGTACGTTTGAGCAACCTTATCGAAGTTACTGCCTACATCCCAGGTATCGGACACAACTTGCAAGAGCACAGCGTGGTGCTTCTTCGCGGTGGACGTGTAAAAGACCTTCCAGGGGTACGTTACCATATCGTCCGTGGTGCACTTGATACTGCAGGTGTTAACGATCGTAAACAAGGCCGTTCTAAATACGGTACTAAACGTCCAAAAGCATAAGGAAAGGGGATAAAGAGAAATGAGTCGTAAAAATAGAGCTCCAAAACGTGACGTATTGCCAGATCCGCTTTACAATTCACAACTAGTTACTCGTCTTATCAACCGCGTTATGCTTGACGGTAAACGTGGTACAGCTGCTTCAATCGTCTACGGTGCCTTTGAGCAAATCAAAGAAGCTACTGGAAACGATGCACTTGAAGTATTTGAAACAGCTATGGAAAACATCATGCCTGTACTTGAAGTACGTGCACGTCGTGTCGGTGGTTCTAACTACCAAGTCCCAGTTGAAGTTCGTCCAGAACGTCGTACAACACTTGGACTTCGTTGGTTGGTAACAATCGCTCGTCTTCGTGGTGAACACACAATGCAAGACCGTCTTGCAAAAGAAATCTTGGATGCTGCTAACAATACTGGTGCAGCTGTTAAGAAACGTGAAGACACTCACCGTATGGCTGAAGCTAACCGTGCATTCGCACACTTCCGTTGGTAAGATTAAGATACTAAGGGCGTTAAAAAAGCGACTGAAAATTAGGAAGCTTGACGAAGAATCGAAGATTCTAGGAGAGCTTATCTATTTTCCGAGCTTTTAGCCCGGGTTCAAATTAGCTAAATCGATTAGTATTAGCTATAACTCAACTTATAATCTGATAAGTTGAAACCAACAATAGCATGAAAAGATTGAGAACGGGTAGGTCCTGCCTATCCGTTTTTATTAAAATCGTGTTATAATAGAATAGAAATCAAAAATAAATAGGAGAAACAAATCTCATGGCACGCGAATTTTCACTTGAAAAAACTCGTAATATCGGTATCATGGCTCACGTCGATGCTGGTAAAACAACAACTACTGAGCGTATTCTTTACTACACTGGTAAAATCCACAAAATCGGTGAAACTCACGAAGGTGCGTCACAAATGGACTGGATGGAGCAAGAGCAAGAACGTGGTATCACTATCACATCTGCTGCGACAACAGCTCAATGGAACAACCACCGCGTAAATATCATCGACACACCAGGACACGTGGATTTCACAATTGAAGTACAACGTTCTCTTCGTGTATTGGATGGTGCGGTTACCGTTCTTGACTCACAATCAGGTGTTGAGCCTCAAACTGAAACAGTTTGGCGTCAAGCAACTGAGTACGGAGTTCCACGTATCGTATTTGCCAACAAAATGGATAAAATCGGTGCTGACTTCCTTTACTCTGTAAGCACACTTCACGATCGTCTTCAAGCAAATGCACACCCAATCCAATTGCCAATCGGTTCTGAAGATGACTTCCGTGGTATCATCGACTTGATCAAGATGAAAGCTGAAATCTATACGAACGACCTTGGTACAGATATTCTTGAAGAAGACATCCCAGCTGAATACCTTGACCAAGCTCAAGAATACCGTGAAAAATTGGTTGAAGCAGTTGCTGAAACTGATGAAGATTTGATGATGAAATACCTTGAAGGTGAAGAAATCACTAACGAAGAATTGAAAGTTGCTATCCGTAAAGCAACTATCAACGTTGAATTCTTCCCAGTATTGTGTGGTTCTGCCTTCAAGAACAAAGGTGTTCAATTGATGCTTGATGCGGTTATTGACTACCTTCCAAGCCCACTTGATATCCCAGCGATCAAAGGTGTTAACCCAGATACAGACGAAGAAGAAACTCGTCCAGCATCTGACGAAGAGCCATTTGCAGCTCTTGCCTTCAAGATCATGACTGACCCATTCGTAGGTCGTTTGACATTCTTCCGTGTATACTCAGGTGTTCTTCAATCTGGTTCTTACGTAATGAACACTTCTAAAGGTAAACGTGAACGTATCGGACGTATCCTTCAAATGCACGCTAACAGCCGTCAAGAAATTGACACTGTTTACTCAGGTGATATCGCTGCTGCCGTTGGTTTGAAAGATACTACAACTGGTGACTCATTGACAGATGAAAAAGCTAAAATCATCCTTGAGTCAATCAACGTTCCAGAACCAGTTATCCAATTGATGGTTGAGCCAAAATCTAAAGCTGACCAAGACAAGATGGGTATCGCCCTTCAAAAATTGGCTGAAGAAGATCCAACATTCCGCGTTGAAACAAACGTTGAAACTGGTGAAACAGTTATCTCTGGTATGGGTGAACTTCACCTTGATGTCCTTGTTGACCGTATGCGTCGTGAGTTCAAAGTTGAAGCGAACGTAGGTGCTCCTCAAGTATCTTACCGTGAAACATTCCGCGCTTCTACTCAAGCACGTGGATTCTTCAAACGTCAGTCTGGTGGTAAAGGTCAATTCGGTGATGTATGGATTGAGTTTAGTCCAAACGAAGAAGGTAAAGGATTCGAATTCGAAAACGCAATCGTCGGTGGTGTGGTTCCTCGTGAATTTATCCCAGCGGTTGAAAAAGGTTTGGTAGAATCTATGGCTAACGGTGTTCTTGCAGGTTACCCAATGGTTGACGTTAAAGCTAAGCTTTACGATGGTTCATACCACGATGTCGACTCATCTGAAACTGCCTTCAAGATCGCGGCTTCACTTGCCCTTAAAGAAGCTGCTAAATCAGCACAACCAGCTATCCTTGAGCCAATGATGCTTGTAACAATCACTGTTCCAGAAGAAAACCTTGGTGATGTTATGGGTCACGTAACTGCTCGTCGTGGACGTGTAGATGGTATGGAAGCACACGGTAACAGCCAAATCGTTCGTGCTTACGTTCCACTTGCTGAAATGTTCGGTTACGCAACAGTTCTTCGTTCTGCATCTCAAGGACGTGGTACATTCATGATGGTATTTGACCACTACGAAGATGTACCTAAGTCAGTACAAGAAGAAATCATTAAGAAAAACAAAGGTGAAGACTAATCAGTCCTCGCTCTAAAAGGAAGTCACTTAGTGGCTTCCTTTTGTCTTTAGAAAATACCTCTAAATATGGTAAAATAGTAGGAGAATAATGTGAGGAAAATGAATGTCAAATAGTTTTGAAATTTTGATGAATCAACTGGGGATGCCTACTGAAATGAGACAGGCTCCTGCTTTAGCACAGGCTGATATTGAGCGAGTTGTGGTTCATAAAATTAGTAAGGTATGGGAGTTTCATTTCGTATTTTCTAATATTTTACCGATTGAAATCTTTTTAGAAATAAAGAAAGGTTTGAGGGAAGAATTTTCTAAGACAGGCAATCAAGCTGTTTTTGAAATCAAGGCTCTGTCTCAAGAATTTTCTAATCAACTCTTACAGGCCTACTACAAGGAGGCTTTTTCTGAAGGTCCATGTGCAAGCCAAGGATTTAAATCTCTTTATCAGAATTTGCAAGTTCGTGCGGAGGGCAATCAGCTATTTATTGAAGGATCTGAGGCGATTGATAAGGAACATTTTAAGAAGAATCATCTTCCTAATTTAGAAAAGCAACTTGAAAAATTTGGTTTCCCAGCCTTTGTATGCCAAATAGAAAAGAACGATGCCCTTACACAAGAGCAGCAGGAAGCTTTTCATACGGAGAATGAACAAATCGTTCAGGCTGCCAACGAAGAAGCTTTACGAGCTATGGAGCAACTGGAACAAATGGCTCCTCCTCCAGTAGAAGAGAAGCCAGCCTCTTATTTCTCGTCCAAAGAACC
>NZ_CAJZDT010000141.1:0-4266 GCF_915066115.1 uncultured Streptococcus sp.
AGTGTTTGTGTGAAGCGTTTTTGCTGTTCTTGTGACAAATTGGCTGCCGAACGATTGAGTTGGTATTGCAGTTCGTTAAGCTTATTGGTTACTGCTAGCTTGATGCCTGTTTCAAGAGAAGTTTCACCATGATAGACGGCCTTGAGGACGCTGTCCTCTTGGTCAATGGTTAGGTAACCCTTGATTTTCTCATCTTTGATAGCAGCTTGGGCACTGGCTTCATCCTTATAATCAAAGTTGATACCATTGGTACCCTTGAGCCCATCTTCCACAGATGGCACAGTTGTTACTACTGCTATCTTACTATTCTTGGCCATAGAAGACCCTTGGAGATAGCCAATTCCTACAGATAAGGCTAAAAAGAGGAACGGCGAAATCACCATAAAGAAGAAACTCCACGATTTGACATGTCGAAGATAGGTTTCTTTCATTACAACCCACATATTTCTCATACTTCCACCCCTGATTCTAGTTTAAAGATTTCATCGATTGTTGGCGCTTGCTGGTCAAAGGTTGCGATATATTGCCCTTGAGTCAAGATTGGGAAAAGTTCCCTTCCAGCGTTCTCATCCTCCAAGATCAATTTCCAACTGCCTTGTTTGGTCAAGCTCACCTGTTTGACATGAGGAAGATTTTCCAATTCTTCCTTGCTTCGTTCACTTGAAACAAAGAGACGCGTTTTCCCGTATTGGTTGCGAACATCCTGAACTGGTCCATGCAAGACCACACGGCCATCTCGAATCATGAGAATATCGTCACAAAGCTCCTCGACGTTGGTCATGACATGGTCAGAAAAGATAATGGTTGCTCCGCGCTCTTTTTCCTGAAAAATAACTTGCTTGAGCAATTCAGTATTGACTGGATCCAATCCACTGAAAGGCTCATCCAAGATAATCAAGTCTGGTTCATGAATCAGAGTAATAATGAGCTGAATCTTCTGCTGATTTCCTTTTGACAGACTCTTGATTTTATCAGTCAGCTTCCCTTTCACTTCCAACCTCTTCATCCATTGAGGGAGTTTTTCCTTGATTTCCTTAGCATCCATACCTTTTAGAGTCGCCAAATAGCGAACTTGTTCAAGGACTGTCAATTTAGGCATGAGACTGCGTTCTTCAGGTAGATAGCCAATCCGAGCATAGGTTTCCTGACGAATATCCTGACCATCTAGACTGATTTCTCCTTGGTATTCTAAAAACTTCAAAATACTGTGGAAAATCGTTGTCTTCCCAGCACCATTTTTCCCAACTAGTCCCAAAATACGACCTGGTCGCGCTTGAAAGTCAATGCCAAACAAAACTTGCTTGGGTCCAAAACTTTTCTCTAGACTTCTTACTTCTAGCATCTTTCACCTCCGAAATGTCTTGTACTCATTATACTCCTTTTTGATAGCCTTTACAATGATTTCTGTCCATTTTTATCATCCTCATTTTAGTAAAAAATCTTAGGGTACTTTGAGCTATGAGTACATTATACAGTGGTAAACTCCAATTTATCTTCTCTGTTCCTCAACTGTCTATTTTTGATCCTGAATTGTTATTTGAAAGCAAAAATCCACCCCGAAGGATGGATTGATAAGTTAACGCACTTCTGCATTGACTTTTTCTTCAAGAGACGCTTGGATTTTTTCCATGTAGCGTGCGACTTCTTCGTCCGTTAAGCTATCTTCTGGATTTTGGAAGGTCAAGCTATAGGCCATTGACTTCATACCAAGTCCCAATTTCTCATCTGAGAAGACGTCAAAGAGTTTGATATCTGTCAAGCGTTTCACACCGGCAGCTTGGATAGCGTCCACAACTTCTTGATGAGTGACTTCTGCCTTGAGGAGAAGGGCAACGTCACGGCTAACTGCTGGGAATTTCGTGATTTCCACAAATGGAGTAGCTGGTTGAAGGGCTACTTCGATGGCTGAAAGGTTGAGCTCAGCTACATACGTTTCTGGAATATCGTAAGCCTTAGCAGTGACTGGATGCACTTGGCCAAGGAAACCAAGAACTTGGTCACCGAGTGAAATCATAGCTGTACGACCTGGGTGGAGGCTTGCAATTTCAGCTGTAGCTGTATAAGTTACTTGGAGTCCCAAACGAGCAAAGAGTGCTTCAAGGATTCCTTTAGCATAGAAGAAATCAACTGGAACTGCTGCTGTTTGGAAATCTTTTTCAGCAACCAAGCCTGTCAAGGCAAAGGCAAAACTGTTGATTTCATTTGGAAGTTCTTCTTTCGGATTGCCAGTTTGTTCAAAGACTTTCCCAATCTCGTAAAGGGCCAAGTTTTTATTCTTACGAGCCACGTTGTAGGCAACTGTATCAAGGATACCTGAGATCATATTTTGACGGAGGACTGAACGATCCACAGTCATTGGCCACATAAGTTCAGTAAAGTTACTTGGTTGAGCTGTGAACTCAACTGCTTTTTCAGGAGTTGTCAGAGCGTAGGTGATGATTTCTGTCAAACCTGCCCCTTCAGCAATGGTACGAACCTGACGGCGAAGTTTTTGTGTCGCAGTCAATTCACCTGCTGTACCATCGTCTTTTGGTAGACTAGTTGGCAAGCGGTCATAACCATAGATACGAGCGATTTCTTCAAAGAGATCTGCTTCAATAGTGATATCCCAACGGCGACGTGGGACACTGACTGTAAAGCTAGCTGCATTTCCAGAAAGGCCAAAACCAAGACGACGGAAGACGTCTTCTACATCAGCATAAGAAAGCTCTGTACCAAGGACACGGTTAACATCAGCAAGAGTTGAAGAAACTTCCACATCAGAGGTATCAAGTTCACCCGCTGAAACGATACCCTTACGCACAGTCGCACCTGCAAGCTCTGCAATCATGCTAGCTGCCGCATCAAGAGCTTCGTTAACAGTTGCCACATTAATCCCTTTTTCAAAGCGAGAAGATGACTCAGAACGAAGGTTAAGACGACCACTTGTCTTACGGATAGATTTGCCATTGAAAACAGCAGCTTCAAGGACAACACGACTAGATTTTTCAGAGATTTCTGTTGCTTGCCCCCCCATGACACCGGCAAGGGCTACTGGCTTGTCAGCGACAGTAATGACTAGGTCATTCACGTCCAAGTCACGTTCTTCACCATCTAAAGTCACCAATTTTTCACCAGCACGCGCTTCACGCACACGGATGTCACTCCCTTCAAAGGTATCCAAGTCAAAAGCATGCATTGGTTGACCAAAGTAGAGCAGGATGTAGTTTGTCACGTCCACCACGTTGTTAATAGGACGGATACCTTCATTCATAAGAAGGTTTTGCAACCATTGTGGACTTGGTGCGATAGTAACATTGTCCAAGATACGAGCTGCATAGTAAGGCGCCTTGTCTGTCTCAATACCTACAGAAAGAGCATCTGCTGCAGCTTGGTCAGTCTCTGAAAGAGTAAATTCTTTAAAGTTGACTGCCTTATCATAGATGGCTGCCACTTCGTGAGCCACTCCACGCATAGAAAGGGCATCTGCACGGTTAGGGGTAATTGAAAGTTCGATGATTTCATCATCCAAGTCTAGATATGAGAAGACTTCCTCACCAGGAACGGCATTTTCTGGCAAGATTTGGATGCCATCTGCGAATTCCTTAGGCACAACTGAATCAGAAATTCCCAATTCGCCAAGCGAACAGATCATTCCAAGTGACTCTAAACCACGGATTTTTCCTTTTTTAATTTTGTAGTTGTCAGCGATACGAGCTCCCGGAAGTGCCACCATAACCTTGATACCAGCACGCACATTTGGGGCACCACAAACGATTTGACGGGCTTCTTCTTCTCCAACGTTAACCTGACAAACATGGAGGTGAGTTTCTGGCACATCTTCGCAAGACAAGACCTCACCGACGACAATTTTTGAGAGACCAGCAGCAGGCGATTCGACACCTTCGACCTCGATCCCTGTAGTTGACATTTTTTCAGCCAACTCTTGTGATGGAACATCAATATCCACCAATTCTTTTAACCATTTATAAGATACAAGCATAATTTAGTTCTCCAGAATGACAGTTGCCACTCTAGTTCTTTTCCTTTCCTATCATTTCAATAGAAGATGGATTAGGTGAAGATGACTGGGATGGTTGGGTAAAACTAACTAAGGCTATAGGAGATAGAGTACAAATAGTTGGAGATGACTTATTTGTAACTAACACTGAAAGATTGAAAAAGGGTATAGAACTAGGAGCAGGAAACTCTATCCTTATAAAATTAAATCAAATAGGATCATTAACTGAAACTTTAGATGCAATAGAAATGGCAAAAAGAGCTGGA